>JABFWM010000135.1 GCA_013362195.1 Acidobacteriota bacterium | reverse complement strand
GTGATCTTCACCGCGTCCGGGGTCGCGAAACTGTTGACGGCGGTCACTGAATCCGCCACGACCCGCTCCACCGCCGCACGACCCGATACCTGCATGCCACGGATGCTGATCTGCGCCGTCACGGCGCGATCGAGCGCCGTGTTGACGGCTTTCAGGTACATGCTGCGGCCATCGGCCGAGCGGCTCGCGACGAGATCCACCACGTCGCCATCGAGGGTCGTCCGGAGCCGCTCCGCGCCGCGACGTGACGCATACAAGGTGTTGACGAGATAGATCGGCGTGACGAAGAGGCCGGTGCGATCGGCCTGGATGATGCCGCCCGGCCAGCCGTTCACGAGATCCGACACCGCACTCATCGCGACGAGGTCGCCGCGCCGTTCGAAGACGTTCATCAGGCGCGCCGCATACAGCGCGCCGAGCACCGAGTACTGCTGCGCCTCCGGAAGATCGAGGCCCCATTCGTTAATCGCCAGCCGCGGCCTCCGGCCGGACGGCCGCTCCCGCAGCAGCGCGTCCATGTCCGCGTAAAACCGCTCGTAGTGCAGCGGACGCGCGAGCAGCTTCGCGACATCGCCCTGCATGTCGCGCCGGCTGTAATAGTGGTGAACGGCGAGGTAGTCGAACGGCTCGCGCGTGTCCTCGAGCACGCGTCGGTTCCAGGCCATGTCGTTGTCGCCGACCGCGATCACCTGAATCGAGGGATCGACGGCGCGCATCGCGGCGAGGTACTTCGTGAGATTGCGCGCGTAGGTCGCGGCGTCCGAGTGGCCGCGCACCCAGTCGCCCCAGATCTCGTTGCCGATTTCCCAGTAGCGAACCTGGTAGGGCTGCGGATGACCGTCGCGCGCGCGCATGGCGCCGTAGGTGGACGAGGTGGGACCGTTGCAGTACTCGACCCACGCGGCCGCTTCCGCCGCCGTCGCGCCGCGCCCCTCGACATTGACGGTGATCGACGGTTCCGCACCCAGGTCCCTCGCGAAGCGGATGAACTCCGCGGTCCCGAAGTCGCTCGGCTCGAGCGCGTTCTGCCAGGAGAGATTGATCCACGTGGGGCGCGTGTCGCGCGGTCCGACGCCCCACGCCCAGTGGTAATCCTGCGCGACGTTGCCGCCCGGCCATCGGATGAACGCCGGATGGAGCGCTCTGATCTTCTCGAACACGTCGGCGCGGACCCCGTCCACCGCGTCCTCCGGCATCAGCGACACGCGATCGATCCAGAGATCTCCTTCGCCGCCGAACAGGAGCGCGAACCGCGCGTGTGGATCGGTGGTGGCGGGCCGGAGCGTGAACGGGTATGCCTTCCACTCACCGTTGGCCGTCGCAAGTGGCGCCTCAGCGTACACGCGTCCGGCGGAACCGTCGGCCTCGAGCGCGGCGGTCACCGTGCCGGCAAACGTATCGGCCTTCATCCACACGTAGCCGCGATACGCCACGTCCGCGCGAATCGGTACGCGTGCCTGATAGAGGCCGTGCCGCGCGATGACGGCCGGCGTGAGGTGCACGCGAAGCGCATGCCCGCCCGTCGTCCCGTCGGGCGCCGCTCTGTCGGGGTAGGCCGCGTCGTCCACGCGCCGCAGCGAGAGGCCGTAATCGTCGTTCCGATTGTCGGGATACCGCTGCCAGAATCGCGACAGGCCCGTGGCGTCCGGCGGCTCTTCGAAGCTGCGGTCGCGGATCAACTCCGCGAACAGTCCCTGGTTGATGCCCTCGAACATGAACTCGAGGAACTGGCCGTAGAGATGCGGGCTGATGCGATTGTCGACCGACGCGGCGTCGATCTCGACGGCCACGGTCGGGCGCGTCGGCGCCGGCGCCGACTGACCCGCGATCGCTGCAGTCAGCAGCAGGACGATCACACGTGGTGCCGTCATCGTCCGAATCTCTGCTTTCGAACGATGCCGGATCCCTCGCGAATGACGACGAGCTGGTCGGCTTCGACGGCGCCGATCCTGTCGGTCGCGCCGTTCGGCCACCGGATCGTGAGGTCCGCCGTCGTGGCGCCGCCCAGACCGAAATGCAGGCGGCGGTCGTTCGCCGAGTAGAAGCTCGATTGGGCGGTGACTTCCTGCGCCTGGATACGGGTGCCATAGCGCGCCGTCACGCGCGCGCCGATGGCGCTGCGATTCGACGTGACGCCGGTCAGCAGGACCTTCAACCAGTGGCCGCCGCTCGACACGTCGTTCCGCAGCAGCGACGGCGGCTCGTTCATGTTCATCAC
>JABFWM010000288.1 GCA_013362195.1 Acidobacteriota bacterium | reverse complement strand
GTGCGGCCCGTCGTCGAGCGACGCAAGATCGGGCCGGACTCGGTGCCCACGGTGAACCTCCGCTGGGAGATCGAGGAGGCGCGGCCGGCCATCGTGAACCGCATCGAGATCGCGGGGAACGACTACACCTCGGACGCCTGCATTCGCGATCAGCTGGTGATCCTGCCGGGCGACGTCTTCAATCAGGATCGCCTGATCCGCAGCTATCAGAACATCGCGAACCTCGGGTTCTTCGAGACGCCGCTGCCGACGCCGGATACCAAGACGGCGAACGACGAGGGCGACATCGACGTCGTCTTCCGCGTGAAGGAGAAGAAGACCGGGAACGTCAACTTCGGCGCGTCGATGGGCGGCAACACGCTCGGCGGCTTCATCGGCCTCGAGCAGCCGAACCTCTTCGGGCTGTGCAAGAAGGGGTCGCTGCAGTGGCAGTTCGGCAGATACATCCAGGATTTCCAGCTCTCGTACAGCGACCCGGCGATCCAGGGATCGCGCGTCTCGGGAACGGTCTCGGCGTACGACAGCCGCCCGCGCTACACCATCGCGGGCTTCGGTCGCCCGCGCCGCATCGGCGCCAACCTGCAGTTCGGCTTCCCGGTCCCGCGCTCGTTCTACTCGCGCCTCTTCGCCTCGTACGGCCTCGAGGTGCAGCGCAACGACGAGACGATCGAGGACCCGACGCTCAAGTCGAACATCTACCTCCAGAACTCGCTGCGGTCGACGCTGGGATTGACCGCGCAGCACGACACGCGGATCGACATGCCCTTCCCGACGGCGGGGGCGATGCAGTCGCTGACGTCGCAGTTCAGCGGCGGACCGTTAGGCGGCAACGCGAACTTCCAGCGCTACACGTCGGAGATCTTCGCGTTCGCGCCGGTGGGGCAGATCGGCGGCACCAAGCCCGGCTCGTCGCCGATCAAGTTCGTGCTCGGAATGAAGCTGCGGAGCGGGGCGGTGTTCGGTGACCCGGGCGCCTTCTTCCAGTATCAGAAGTTCATCCTCGGCGGCGTGCAGTTCGGCGAGCCGCTGCGCGGCTATGAGGAGTTCAGCGTCACCCCGCGCGGGGTGCTGCCGAACGGCAGCGGCGGGACGTCGGCGTCGTCGGTGGAGGACTTCGGCAGCGCGTTCATCACGACGTCGACCGAGTTCGGGATGCGGCTGAACCAGCAGATCTATCTCGACGCGTTCTTCGACGCCGGCAACGTGTGGGCGCGCCCGCAGGACGTGAACCTGCGGCTCAAGCGCGGCGTCGGCTTCGGCGCGTCGATCATCACGCCGATCGCTCCCCTCGGGATCGATCTCGGCTACGGGCTGGATCGCGTGAACAATCTCGGGCAGCCCGCCCCCAGGTGGCAGGTCCATTTCAAGCTCGGCCAGATCTTCTAAACACTTCGAGGAGTACTCATGCAGACGTTCGTTCGCGCCGGCCTCGCCGCGCTCGCTCTCGGCATCGCGCCCGTCGCGCTTCACGCGCAGGCTGCCGGCCTGAAGATCGGCTACATCGATTCGCGCGTCATCCTGCAGCAGGCGCCCGGTCGCGCCGAGGCGGAGACCGCGTTCCAGAAGGAGATGCAGACGTACCAGACGCAGGTGCAGCGTATGGGTGATTCGCTCAACACACTCATCGCCAGCTACGACAAGCAGGAGCTCACGCTCAGCCCGAGCGCGAAGGCGACGAAGCAGCAGCAGATCCGCGATCGCCAGGCGGCGTACCAGGAGCGCGTGCAGGGCCTCCAGGAGCAGGCGCAGCAGCGCCAGAGTGAGCTCATGGGCCCGATCATGGAGCGCATCAACCAGGTCATCAACGAGCTGCGTGCGCAGGAAGGGTATTCGTTCATCCTCGACGTGGGCGCGACCGGTGGCGTCGTGGTCGCGGCGGATACGACGCTGAACCTGACCGACAAGGTCATCGCCCGGCTGAAGGCGGTCGCCGTCCGTCCGACCGGCGCGGGCCCCAGCACCACGCCGGCGCCGACCGGCGCGCCGGTGACGCAGCCCGCGGGCATCACGAAGCCAAAGCCGCCGGCGCAGTGACCTCGGCGGGAACTCACGCGACGCAGGACGGCGGTGGGGGTGCGCGCACCCTCACCGCCGCTGCCGTTGCGAGCGCGGTCTGGGGCCGTGTCATCGGCGACGCCGATGCCGTCGTGGCCGCGGTCGCGCCGCTCGACCGCGCCGGTCCCCGAGATCTGAGCTTTCTCGCCTCGGCACGCTCCGCGTC
>JABFWM010000173.1 GCA_013362195.1 Acidobacteriota bacterium | reverse complement strand
GGCGAGCGAGTACAACGAGCGAGCCACGCGAACGGAGCGGGGCCGGGGCCCCCGCGAGTGAGCGTGTAGGGGAGTCCGAGGGGCGAAGCCCCTCGGATCAGAAATGAAAACTGAGCGCGAACAGGCGCAGCAGACGATCGCCGACAATCGCAAGGCGCATCACGACTACCACCTCGTCGAGACGTTCGAGGCGGGGATCGCGCTGCTCGGCACCGAAGTGAAGTCGATCCGCGAGGGCGGCGCGAACCTGCGCGACAGCTTCGCGCGCGTCGAGGCGGGGGAGGTGTGGATCTACAACGTGCACATCAGCCCCTACCGCAACCGCGGCTACAGCGATCACGATCCGAAGCGGCGGCGGAAGCTGCTGCTCCATCGCCGCGAGATTCGCAAGCTGATTGGCAAGACCACCGAGCGCGGCATGACCATCGTGCCGACGCGCATGTATCTCAAGAACGGCCGGGTGAAAGTGGCCATCAGCCTCGCCAAGGGCAAGAAGACGCACGACAAGCGCGAGACGATCAAGCGGCGCGAAACCGAGCGCGAAACGCGCGCCGCGGTGAAGGAGCGGCGCCGCTGACTGTGGTACATTGGCCCTTTTGTGGAGGCAGCTGACGCGTCATGAAGGGGAACCGCGCCGTCCTCACCGTCATCGTCATTCTCGTGGTCGTCATCGCCGGCTGGTGGATGTTCCGCCGCGGCGCCGCCGAGCAGATCGATCTGCTTGCGCACTTCGACCAGGCGCAGAAGGACGGCCAGCCGTTTGCGATTGAAGAGGTGACGCTCGGGAACGAGAAGAAGCGCGCCATCACCGCGCCGGCGAACGGCCGCGTGCGCTTTCACGTGCGCGTGCCCAACGATGGCTGGCTGAAAGTGTCGCTCGGCCTCAAGCCCGAGGCGTGGGAGAAGGAAGGCAACGGCGTCTACTTCTTCGTCGGCATTTCCGACGGGCGCGCCTACGAGAACCTGTTCACCCAGACGGTGAACCCGTTCAAGAACGCCTCGGAACGGCGCTGGATCCCCGTGGTCGTCGATCTGTCCGCGTATTCCGGGCAGGATATGGAGATCATGTTCAACACGCGCGAGAGCGGCCCCGGCCAGGCGCCTGACGCGCGCAACGACCTTCCCGTCTGGGGCGCGCCGGAAATCGTGACGCGCTGATCGATGCGGGTCCCGCTTCTCGACCTGCAGGCGCAATACGCGCCGCTGCGCGACGATCTGCTCGCGGCGATCCGCCGCGTCTGCGACAGCCAGCACTTCATCGGCGGCCCCGAAGTCGACGCGCTCGAGCGCGAGCTCGCGGCCGCGATTGGCGTCCGGCACGCGATCGGCGTGTCGTCCGGCACCGACGCGCTGCTCGTCGCGATGATGGCGCTCGGCATCGGCCGCGGCGACGAAGTGATGACGCCGACCTTCTCGTTCTTCGCGACCGCCGGGTGCATCGTGCGCCTGGGCGCGACGCCGAAGCTGGTCGACATCGATCCCGTCACCTTCAACCTGGATCCCGCCGGGGTCGCGGCGGCGATCACGTCGAAGACGCGCGCGATCATTCCGGTCCATCTCTATGGGCTGTGCGCGGACATGGATCCGATCCTCGAGCACGCGCGCCGCGCCGGCGTGCCCGTGATCGAGGACGCCGCGCAGGCGATCGGCGCGCGATACAAGGGCCGGCCGGCCGGCACGATGGGGACGATCGGCGCGTTTTCCTTCTTCCCGAGCAAGAACCTCGGCGCCTTCGGCGACGGCGGGCTGGTCGTGACCGACGACGAGGCGCTCGCGCGGGAAATCCGCCTGCTCCGCAATCACGGTGCGGAGCCGAAGTATCACCACTCGCGCATCGGCGGCAATTTCCGTCTCGACGCGCTGCAGGCCGCGGTGCTCCGGGTCAAGCTGCCGCACCTTCCGGCGTGGAGCGCGATGCGGCGGCGGAACGCGGAACGCTATCGCCGGTTGTTCATCGACGCCGGTGTGACCGATCGGATCACGCTGCCGACGTGGTCCGCCGATCGCGAGCCGATCTTCAACCAGTACGTCATCCGCGTCGCGCGCCGCGACGAGGTGCGCGCGCGCCTGGAGGCCGCCGGCGTCGGGACGGAGATCTACTATCCGGTGCCATTCCACCTGCAGGAGTGCTTCGCGCCTCTCGGCCACCGCCGCGGAGACTTCCCGGCCGCCGAAGCCGCCGCCGACGAGGTGCTCGCGTTGCCCATCTACGGCGAACTGAC
>JABFWM010000267.1 GCA_013362195.1 Acidobacteriota bacterium | reverse complement strand
CCCTCACGGTTGACCCTCGCGGCGCTCGCGTCCATCTTCGCCGGCGTGCCGCTGGTCGTGCGCCTCGCCGGCTGGGCATCGTCTGACCGCATCCTTCTTCTGACGGGATGCGTGCTCGCGGCCATGGCGCTGTCCTGCCTCAGAGTGCAGGAGCCGGCGGCGGCGAACCGGGCGATCATGCCGCCCGCTTTCGTCGTCGTGTTCGGTTCGTTGATGCTCTTTGGTCCGCATGTCGCGACGCTCGTGGCGATCGCGGCCGCGCTGACGGCGGGCCTGCTCTGCGCACGGCCTTCGCCGGGCCGGCTGCTCATCGAGACCGCGATCGTCGCCGCGGCTGCCGAAGCCGCGGGCCTGACCTATACCTCGTTCGCCAGCCTGGCTGTCGTGTCGGTCTGGCCGGGACTCGCGCTGCCGCTGTCCTCCGCGGTCATCGTCTCTCACGTCGTCCAGGGCGCGCTGGCAGACATCGTCGTGCCCTTGGTCACGCGACGGCCCATCGATCGATCGTGGCCGGCGCGGGCGTTGAACGGATCGCCGGTCTACCTGCTTGGCGCGGGCGCCGCCGCCGCGCTCGTTGCGGTGATCGATCGGCACCTCTGGAACATCGCGCCGGTCGTGGCCGGATCGCTGTTCTTTGCGTATCGCCTCTACGCCGACTACGTGCACCGGCTCGACGAGGAGCATCGGCGCCGCGAGGTGATCGATCATCTGCAGCAAGGCATGTCGGTGCTCGATCACGAGGGCCGCGTCACGCTGTGGAATGACGCGGTCGAGCGCATGCTGGACTGTTCGCGCGATCGTGCGATCGGCCGTCCGCTGACGCAGGCCGTGCCGGCGCTGGCCCGCACCGAACTGCCGCGAGCCCTGGCCGACACCAACGCGGATCGCACGGCGCGAACGCTCAATCACCTGCGGCTGCCGTCGGGCACGGACGTCCGCATCGTGCAGGTGAAGCTGCTCCCGGTGGCTGGCGGCATCACGCTGCTGTGGCACGACGTCACCGAGCGCGAGCGGGCCGAGCACGAGCTGCGGCGAAGCGGCGAACGGCTGGCGCTGGCGGCGGAGGGCGCGAACGACGGATTGTGGCAGTGGAACCTCCAGACGCAGGAGTTCTACGTCTCGGGCCGCTGGCGCGCGATGATCGGCTTGCCGGCGCACGCGGCGATTGGCGGCCCCGGCGAATGGCTGGATCGCGTCCACGCGGACGACATCGCGAATCTGAAGGCGGCGCTCGACGCGCACCTCGCCGGCTCGACCCAGGTCTTCCAGCACGAACACCGGATCCGCCATGAGGACGGCAGCTACCGCCGCTTCCTCTGCCGCGGCGTCGCGGTGCGGGGCGCCGGCCGCAAACCCGCCCGGATTGCCGGATCGCTCACCGACACGACCGAGCAGGCGATCGCGCAGGAGCGGCTCCGCAGCGTCGGGTTCCTCGATTCGCTGACCGGCCTCTTCAATCGCGCGGTGTTCGTCGAGGGCCTCGGGCGGTGGCTGGACGAATGCAAGCGGCGCGGGCTCGCGAACAGCTTTGCCGTGCTCTACCTCGATCTCGATCGGTTCAAGATCGTCAACGACAGCCTCGGCCACATGGTCGGCGACGAGCTGCTGATCGCGGCGTCGCGCCGGCTGGAATCGTGCCTGCGCCAGGGCGATGCCCTGGCCCGGCTGGGTGGAGACGAGTTCGCGATCTTCCTGAACGGCCTCAACGACGACATGCAGGCCAACGCCATCGCCGGCCGGATCCAGGACGCGTTGACGGCGCCGTTTTCAATCGCCGGCCGCGAGGTGTTCACGTCGGCGAGCATCGGCATTGCGTTCGGGCCCGCGCACTACACGAACCCCGACGAGATCATGCGTGACGCCGACACGGCGATGTATCACGCGAAATCGCGCGGCAAGTCGCGCCATGAGGTGTTCGACGAGGCCATGCATGCGCGCGTGCGCGACCGTCTCAGCCTGGAGAACGATCTCCGCCGCGCCATTGCCAGCAACGGCTTCGAAGTGCACTATCAGCCGATCGTGTCGCTGACCTCGGGCATGTGCGTCGGGTTCGAGTCGCTGGTTCGATGGTCGCGCAACGGGGAGAACGTCTCGCCCGTCACCTTCATTCCCATCGCCGAGGAGCTCGGGCTGATCGAGGCGCTTGGGACCTGGGTGCTCCAGGAGGCGTGCCGCACGTTCGCGAACTGGCAGCGCCAGTTTCCCGGCGCGGGTCTCGACTGCATC
>JABFWM010000453.1 GCA_013362195.1 Acidobacteriota bacterium | reverse complement strand
GTCGGTCTGATCGGCGGGCGTCCGTCCCGGCACGATCGGGACGCCGGCGCCGGCCATCAGGTCGCGGGCCGCGATCTTCGATCCCATGCGCTCGATCGCGTCCGCCGGCGGTCCGACGAAGCGGATGCCTGCGGCCTCGCAGGCGCGCGCCAGCGCCGCGTTCTCCGACAGGAAGCCGTAGCCCGGATGCAACGCGTCGGCCCCGGTGCGCCGCGCCGCGTCGATGACCGCCGCGATCTTCAGGTAACTCTCGGCCGCGGGCGCCGGTCCGATCCGCACCGCGTAATCGGCGGCGCGCGCGTGAGGCGCGCCCGCGTCGGCATCCGAATAGACGGCGACGCTCTCGATCGCCATCTCGCGGCAGGCGCGGATGATTCGCAGCGCGATCTCGCCGCGATTGGCGACGAGCAGCCGGGCGATCACGGCGTCCAGGACGGCTTGCGCTTCTCGAGAAACGCGTGCATGCCTTCCTGCCCTTCCGGCGAGACGCGGCGCTCCGCGATCGCGTCGATCGTGGACTCGATGGCCGCGGCCCGATCCTGCCGCGCCACGCGGGCGACGAGCGTCTTTGCCGCCGCCACCGCGTGCGGACCCGCCGTCTGCACTTCCGTCGCATACCGCGCGATGATGCGATCGAGCTCCGCTTCGTCCGCCACGACGTGTACCAGCCCGACCTCTCGCGCGCGGGCCGCCGAAAACCGAACGCCCGTCAAAAACAACTCGCGCGCCGCTGACGCGCCAATCTTGGCGATGACGTACGGCGAAATCACCGCCGGGATGATCCCCAGCTTCACCTCGGTGAATCCGAACGCGGTGTCTTCGGCAGCGACGACGATGTCGCAGACCGCGGCCAGTCCGGCGCCGCCGCCGAGCGCCGCGCCGTGCACGCGGCCGATCAGGGGAATCGGCAGCGCATCCAGCGCCTCGAACATGGCGGCCATCGCCCGCGCGTCGCGGACGTTCTCGTCGTGCGAGTAGCGCACCATCTTCGACATCCACGCGAGGTCCGCGCCGGCGCAGAACGATCGTCCGGCGCCGGCGAGCACCGCCACCCTGGCGCCGGTTCCCACCTGTACCGATCGCGCCCAGGCGGTCAGCTCCGCGACCAGCGCCTCGTCGAACGCATTGCGCACGTCGGGGCGGTTCAGCGTCACGCGAACAACCGGCCCGGCCGGTTCGATGAGGACGTGCAACATGCGGCTCACATCCTGAACACGCCGAACCTGGCGTCGGGAATCGGCGCATTGAACGCCGCGGACAGTCCGAGGGCGAGCGCCTGCCTCGTCTCTGCCGGATCCAGGATGCCATCGTCCCACAGGCGCGCCGTCGAGTAATACGGAGAGCCCTCGCGCTCGTACTTCGCGAGGATCGGATCGCGAATGGCCGCTTCGTCCTCCGCGCCGAGCGTCCTGCCCTGGCGGGCGAGCTGATCGCGCTTGACGGTCGTCAACACCCCGGCCGCCTGCTCGCCGCCCATCACCGAGATGCGCGCGTTCGGCCACATCCAGAGCAGCCGCGGCTCGTACGCGCGCCCGCACATCCCGTAATTGCCCGCGCCGAACGAGCCGCCGATGATGACCGTGAACTTCGGCACGACGGAATTCGCGACGGCATGCACCATCTTCGCGCCGTCTTTCGCGATGCCGGCGCGCTCGTACTGCCGTCCTACGATGAAGCCGGTGATGTTCTGCAGAAAGACCAGCGGCACGCCCCGCAGGTTGCAGAGCTCGATGAAGTGCGTCGCCTTGAGCGCCGACTCCGAGAACAGCACGCCGTTGTTGGCGACGATGCCGACGAGGAAGCCATGGAGGCGCGCGAAGCCGGTGACGAGCGTCGTGCCGTAGCGCTCCTTGAACTCGTCGAACCGCGATCCATCGACCATCCGCGCGACGATCTCCCGCACCTCGTACGGCTTGCGCGTGTCGACGTTCACGATGCCGTAGATCTCGCGCGGGTCGTAGGCGGGTTCTTCGACCGCCGTCACGTCGGCGGGCAGGCGCTTCGCCGTATGCAGCGTCCCGACAATGGTCCGGGCCAGGTGCAGCGCGTGCTCGTCATCCTCGGCCAGGTAGTCGGCGACGCCGGACAGGCGCGTGTGAACGTCCGCGCCGCCGAGGTCCTCGGCGCTGACCTCTTCCCCGGTGGCCGCCTTCACCAGCGGCGGGCCGCCGAGAAAGATCGTCCCGGTGTTGCGCACGATGATCGTCTCGTCGGACATCGCCGGCACGTAGGCGCCGCCCGCGGTGCACGATCCCATGACCACCGCGATCTGCGGAATCCGCTCGGCCGACATGCGCGCCTGGTTGAAGAAGATGCGCCCGAAGTGGTCGCGATCGGGAAAGACATCGGCTTGCATCGGCAGGAACGCGCCCCCCGAGTCGACCAGATACACGCACGGCAGCCGGTTCTGGAGCGCGATCTCCTGGGCGCGGAGGTGCTTCTTCACGGTCAGCGGATAGTAGGTGCCGCCTTTCACCGTCGCATCGTTGGCGACGATGACCACCTCGCGTCCCGTGACGCGGCCGACGCCGGTGACGATGCCCGCAGCGGGCGCGTCGTTGTCGTAGAGGTCCGACGCGGCAAGCGGCGACAGCTCCAGCAGCGGCGAGCCGGGATCGAGCAGCCTGTCGACGCGCTCGCGCACCGGGAGCTTGCCCTGTTCGCGATGACGCCGGAGGTACTGCTCGCCTCCGCCTTGCTTGACGATCGCGAGCCGCTCACGCAGCTGCGCGACGAGCGCGTTCATGCGATCGCGGTTGCGCGCGAAGTCTTCGGACGCGGGGTCGACGTGCGTCGGCAGACGATCCATCTCAGTGAGCAGGGCGGCGCGGGTGCGGCGCGGGCATCCGCTGCGGCGGCGGCGCGGCGGCCACTCGGAACGGATCGATCGCGGGGCGGAGCCGCGCGCGGCGCATGCGGGCGATCACCAGCCGCAGCAGTCCGTCTTGTAGCCGCACCCGGGGCAGCGCCAGACCGCGTGCATGCGGAACATCTCGGCGCCGCAGCGCTCGCACAGCACTTTGTCCGCCGTCGTCGGCGGATTGGGCCCGTCAGGCGGCGGAGGTGGCGGCGCGGGATGGGTCGGTTCAGGCATCCCGCGAATTATGCCTCTCGCATCAGCCGGCCGGCAAATTCGGATTTCTTCCGTATGGAATCCGGACAAACGTCAACATATGGACAGTTGGCGTCGATTGTGTATACTTTAGCGTTGCGATGACGTTGACGAAGAAGAAGTACCGCGTGCTGGCCGTCGATGACGAGCCGGCGATGATCGAGTGGCTCAAGATCCTGCTCGAGCATGAAGGGTATGAAGTGCGGACGGCCATGATCGGCACGCGCGGGGAAGAAATCTTCAAGACGTGGAAGCCCGACGTGGTCATCACCGACATGATGCTGCCGGATGTGGACGGGCTCGAGCTGTTGCGTAAGTTCAAGCAGACCCACGCCGACACCGAGGTCATCGTCGTCACCGGCCACGGCAGCGTTCCGAAGGCGGTCGAGGCGATGAAGGGCGGCGCGCACAGCTTCGTCGAGAAGCCGATCGAGCCCGACACGCTGCTGGCCATGCTCGAGCGTGCGATCGAACGTCGGGACCTCGTCAGCGAGAACCTCCTCCTGAAGCAGAAGGTGGAAGGGCAGTTCCGTTTCGGCAACATCATCGGCAAGAGCAAGAAAATGCATGAGGTGCTCGAGCTGGTGGAGAGCGTCGCGGGCAGCGACGCGAACATCCTCATTCAGGGCGAAAACGGCACCGGCAAGGAACTGATCGCCAACGCGATTCACTACAACAGCAAGCGGGCGAAGGGCCCGTTCATCAAGATCAACTGCGCGGCGATCCCGAAGGACCTGATCGAGTCGGAGCTCTTTGGCTACAAGAAGGGCGCGTTCACGGGCGCGCAGACCGACAAGGAAGGCCTGTTCGAGATGGCGGAAGGCGGTTCGCTGCTGCTCGACGAGATCGGCGAGATGCCGCCGTATCTGCAGACGAAGCTGCTGCGCGTGTTGCAGGAACGTGAATACCGTCCGATTGGCAGCGACCGGATCGTCCGCGTCGACTTCCGGCTCATCTGCGCCACGAACATCGATCTCGACTCCGCGCTCAGGGACGGCAAGCTCCGCGAGGATCTGTATTTCCGCATCAACACCATTACGCTGCGCGTACCGCCGCTGCGCGAGCGCACCGAGGACATTCCGCTCCTCTGCGAGCATTTCCTCGAGAAGTACCGCCAGCGTCACCAGCGGAACGTGAAATCGATCGCGCCCCAGGCCTACCACGTGCTCATCCGCCATCGCTGGCCCGGCAACGTCCGCGAGCTGGAGAACGTGATCGAGCGCGGCGTGCTGGTGGCCAAGGGCCCGGAAATCACCGTCAACGATCTTCCGGAATCGCTGCGGACCGAGAGCGCGGCCACCACCGAGTTCGTGATCCCGCCGCACCGCACGCTGGCCGAGATCGAGAAGATGGCGATCGTCCAGACGCTGCAGCGGACCAACTGGAACAAGCAGGAAGCGGCGCAGATCCTCGGCCTCTATCGTCCGACGCTCTACAGCAAGATGAAGAAGCACGACATCCAGGACGGAGGGAAGTCGGGTGCCAGACGCGCCGCGGGTGTGTGACGTACGTAAGGAGTAGGCGGTAGCTGGCAGCCCTAAGCCCTGAGCCCTGAGCCCTGAGTCATAAGCCCTAAGCCCACTTGGCACTTGAGATGCAGCCTCATCCGGTGTGGTGCAGGCGATCGGCCGAGGCGTCATCATGTTCGTCGAGGGCGCCGGCGAGTTGTCCCTTTTCGGCTTCCGCGCGATCCGCGACGCGTTCCGGCCGCCATTCGAACCTGGAGAAATCCTCCGCCAATTGCACGAGCTTGGACTGCGTTCCGCGCCGCTGATCGCGGTGTCGGGCCTCGCCGTCGGCGTCGTGCTGTCGATGCACACCCGCGCGTCTCTCGAACGGTTTGGCGCCGAGTCGATGATCCCCGCGGGGCTGGCGATGGCGTTGGTGCGCGAGACGGGGCCGCTCACCGCGGCGCTGCTGCTGTCGGGGCGGATCGGCGCCGGCATCGGCGCCGAACTCGGGGCCATGCGCGTCACCGAACAGATCGACGCGCTCGAAGCCTCCGCCGTGGACGCGTTCAAGTACCTGGTGGTCACCCGCACGCTCGCCTGCGTCATCGCGCTTCCCATTCTGACGACGCTGATGAACTTCAGCGGCATGCTCGGCGGCTTCCTCGCCGAGCGCGCCGCGTCGGGCATGTCGCTCCGGCTCTACTTCGATCGTTCCTTTTCACTGATCGACGTCACCGACTACGTCCCGGCAACGCTGAAGACGATGGTCTTCGGCTTCATCATCGCGATCACCTCGTCGTACCTCGGCTTCACCACGAGCAGCGGCACCGAGGGCGTGGGGCGGGCGTCGACGCGGGCGGTCGTCTTGTCGTCGATTCTCATCATCGTGTCGAACGTCGTCCTCGTGCGTCTGATCTTCTTCGTCTTTCCGGGGCTGCAGCGATGACGGCGGCGGCGCCGGCCCGCGCGTCGAGCGCGGCGGAGGTCGTCAGCGGGCCCGAGGTCGCCCTGCAGCTCGAGGGCGTCACGAAGTCATTCGGCCGGCGCGTTCTTGACGGCGTCTCGTTCTCGGTGCCGACGGGGACCGGGCTGGTGATCCTCGGACGCAGCGGCACGGGAAAGAGTGTCACGCTGCGCACGATCATCGGCCTGGTGCGCCCCGACAGCGGCCGCGTGCTCGTCGGCGGAGAGGACGTCGTCGGCATGACCCGCGATCGCCTGAACGAGGTGCGGAAGCGGATCGGCTTTCTGTTCCAGAATGCGGCGCTGTTCGATTCCATCTCGGTCGGCGAAAACGTCGCGTTTCCGCTGCGCCGGCACACCAGACTCTCCGAGCGCGAGATTCGCACGCGCGCCACGGAAAAGCTGGCCCAGGTCGGCCTTGCCGCCGAATACACCCGTATGCCGGCCGCCCTCTCCGGCGGCATGCGCAAACGGGCCGGGCTGGCGCGCGCGATGGTGCTCGACCCGCCGTTGCTCCTCGCCGATGAACCGAGCGCCGGGCTCGACCCGCTGACCAGCGACGAGATCGACCATTTGCTCCTGCAGCAGAAAGAGCAGAGCCGTACCACGCTGGTCGTCGTCACCCACAACATGGCCAGCGCCCGCCGGCTCGGCGATCGGCTGCTGATGCTGCACGAAGGCCGCGTGCGGGCGGAAGGCACGCTCGAGGAGTTCGAGCGGAACGCCGATCCGATGGTGCGCGCGTTCCTCTCGTCGCCGAACGCGGGCTGATCCATGGCGATACCCCGGACGCGTGCGATCGGCGTGGGCGCCTTCGTGATTGGCGGGCTGCTGCTGTTCTCGCTCGGCCTGTTCCTCATCGGCGATCGCCGGATGTTCTTCAGCAAGACCTTCGAAGTGCGATCCGAGTTCGCACGGATCTCCGGCCTGCAGACCGGCGCGAAGGTGCGGGTCGCAGGGCTCGACGCCGGCGAAGTCAAGGAGATTCACGTGCCGGCCGGCCCGCGCGCGAAGTTCGTCATCGTCATGCGCGTGCGCGACGATGTGCGGCCGATCGTCCGTGCGGACTCCGTCGCATCGATTCAGAACGACGGTCTCGTCGGCAACAAGTTCGTGCAGATCGAGGCGGGGACCGAGGCCGCGGCCGTCGTGCCGGACGGCGGCACGATCAAGGGCGCGGAGCCGTTCGATTTCGCGGATCTGCTGCAGCGGATGAGCACGACGATCGATACCGTCAACGAGACGATCGTCACGGTGCGCGGCGAGGTCGATACCGCCCTCGCGTCGATCAGCGACACGGCCGCGTCCGCGCAGGATCTGGTGACCGACGTCGGCCAGGATGTGCGCGCGATTGCCACAGCGGGGCGCAAGGCTGCCGACGACGTCAACGTGATTGTGGCGAACCTGCGCGATGGCCGCGGCACGATCGGGAAACTGCTGACCGACGACGCGCTCTTCCGCCAGGCCCGCGAGATTGCGGATCAGGCGCAGAAGGCGGTGGCGAACGTCCGCGAGGCCAGCGAGAACGCCAAGGCGGCGATTGCGGATTTCCGCGGCGCCGGTGGACCGATGAAAGGGGTCACGGGCGATCTGACGCAGACGCTCGGCTACGCGCGCGACGCGATGCAGAACCTGGCGGAGAGCACCGAGGCGCTCAAGCACAATTTTCTGTTCCGCGGCTTCTTCAACCGTCGCGGCTATTTCGATTTGAGCGACATCAGCTCGCAGCAGTACCGCGGCGGCATTCTCGAGAGCGCCGGACGCGTGCCGCTGCGCATCTGGCTGCAGACGTCGGTTCTGTTCGCACGTGATGCAACCGGGAAAGAAATACTGACAGAGGCGGGGCGCGCGCGGCTCGATGCGGCGATGGCCACGTTCGTGCGCTATCCCAGGACGAGTCCGCTGGTGATCGAGGGCTATGCGCAGGAAGCGACGGGCGATCAGCGGTTTGTGACGAGCCGCGCCCGGGCGTCGCTGGTCCGCGATCACATCGTGGCGCGCTTCGGCGTGGATCCTGCGGTGGTCGCGGTGATGCCGATGGGGGCCGAGGCAGCGGGCAGCCCGTCCGGTGATACATGGGACGGCGTCGCCGTCGCGCTGTTCGTCGACAAGTCGGCCTTTGCGCCGTCGAAAGGCGTGGCACAGGGTTTGATTGACCGAGACTGATGCCGCGGGTGTGCGTGTGCAATCGCAGCATCCTCGAAGGAGGTCGACGTGGACGAGCGATCGCGTGTATTGCTGGCCACCCTGATGGGCGCGGTAGCGGGCGGCGTATGGGGATGGCTCTACATGACGGAACAAGGACGGCGCGTGCGCAGTCAGATTGAGCCGAAGCTCGACGATTTCATGCGCGAGCTCGCCAATGTGCGCGGCACAGTCGAGAAGGCGCGGACCGCGGCCAATGAAGGCTGGCGCTCGCTGGGCGAGCTGGCCGGCAACCCCGCACAGGGACGCTGGTCGGCGTAGGAGCAGCGGAGGAGAGAATAATGCCGGATCTTCATACGACCAACGTTCTACTCGGTATCATGGCGGCCGTGAGCGTGCTCGAGGCCCTCGTCGTGATCGGCGCGGCGATCGGCGGGTTCCTCGCGTACCGGCGCGTCATGCAACTCGTCACGGATCTGGAGATGCGGCAGGTCGCGCCGCTCCGCGAGAAGGTCGACGCGATTCTCGTGGACGTCAAAGCGGTGACGGCGCGCGTCAGTCAGCAGACCGAGCGCGTCGATCACGCGATTACCGGGACCATGGACCGTGTGGACGATACCGCGCACCGCGTACGGTCGAGCATGCGCGACAAGGTGGCGCAGGCGACGGGCATCGTGCGCGGCGTGCGCGCGATCCTGATGTCGGTCCTGCACCAGGATTCACGGCCGCGGCACCGCGGCGCCGCGGACCGCGCGCAGTCCGCTGCGTGACGGCGACCCCCGGCAACCACGGCCGCGCTGCGGCAGCGCGATGCGCGGCCTCATGCAAGTGCACTCAGGAGGGTACATGGCGTACGAATACGATCGGTTGGAACGGGACGAAGGCGGCGGCTCGTTCCTGATGGGACTGCTTGCCGGCACGGTGCTGGGCGCGGGGCTCGGC
>JABFWM010000236.1 GCA_013362195.1 Acidobacteriota bacterium | reverse complement strand
CGATCCCGGTGGCGAGACCGTGGCTCGCGCAGGCGAGCGACCAGACCGTCATGAACGCGAGAAACCCCGCGCGCGTTCCAAGACGATCGACGAGCACGCCGCCGCCGGCGTACATCAGCGCGTAGGCGAGCAGGAACGCGGACGACAGGTCGCCGAATTGCGTGTTGGTGAGCGGAATGTCCTGCTGGATCGCCTTGACGGCGACGGGGAGCGACTGGCGATCGAGATAGCTGATCGCAATCGCCGCGGATACGAGGAGCGCCACGCGCCACCGCATCGGCATGCTCACCGGGATGATGTAATACCATCAATCCGCGATGTCTGCCGCTCGACTCGTGCAGCTCCGGACCGCCGCGTCGCGCGCCGTGGCGCTGGTCGACGAGCCGCACCTGCGCGTACTCGACGGCGTGTCGTCGGTCCTGGAACTGGCGCAGGAAGCGGTGGACTCGCGCATCGCGCTCCCCGCGCTCGCGGCGAAGAAGGCGACGCGCGAGCGGCTGCCCTACGCCGCGATTTACGCGGGTCAATCCGACTGGCGGCTCCTGCCGCCGATCGATCATCCGGAGGAGCCGTCCCGGTGTCTCGTGTCGGGGACGGGACTGACCCATCTGGGAAGCGCGGCCGAGCGCCAGCGCATGCACGAGGCCAGCGAGTCGGAGCTGACCGACAGCATGAAGATGTTCCGCCTCGGACTGGCCGGCGGCCGACCCGCGCCCGGCGCAATCGGCGCGGCGCCCGAGTGGTTCTACAAGGGGACGGGCACCACGCTGCGCGCGCACGGCGAACCGCTCGACGTCCCGTCCTTCGCGGAAGACGGCGGCGAAGAGGCGGAGGTCGCCGGCGTGTACGTCATCGATGCCGGCGGCACGCCACGGCGAATCGGCATGGCGATTGGCAACGAGTTCTCCGATCACGTCTTCGAGCGGCGCAATTACCTGAACCTCGCGGGCTCGAAGCTCCGCACCTGCGCGCTCGGGCCCGAGCTGGCGATCGATCTCGCGTTCCAGTCGGTGCCGGGCCGCGTGACCATCGAGCGGGGCGGCCGCGTCCTCTGGTCGAAGGCGATCGCCACCGGCGAAGAGGAGATGTGCCACAACCTGCGCAACATCGAGCACCATCACTTCAAGTTCGACGCGCACCGCCGCCCGGCCGACGTCCACGTGCACTACTTCGGCGCGTGCGCGCTCAGTTGCGGCGACGGGATCCGGCTCGCCGACGGCGACGTCATGACCGTGTCGTTCGAGGGCTTCGGCCGCGCGTTGCGCAATCCGTTGCGCGTGCTCCGCGGCGGTGCGGCGCCGATCAGCGTGGTGCCCATCGCGGGATAACGTCGCGACATCTCGCGACCTAACGTCACCACACGCCCACCCCAGACGGCGGAACTGTGGAGGAGGGCAGCACCGATGCGGCACCGCGGGCCCGGACGCTGTCGTTCACGCCTGACGTCCTTTTTGGGTTTGAGCGGGCTTGTGTCGGTCCTGCTCGGTGCTACACTCGATCGCAGGAGCAACCAAATGTTAGGTTCTGTCGGCATGCCCGAGCTGATCGTCATCTTCGCCATCGCGCTCGTGGTGTTCGGTCCACGAAAGCTCCCGGAACTGGGCCGATCTCTGGGCAAGGCGATCGCCGAATTCAAGCGAGCCACGAACGATCTGCAACAGACGCTGGAAGAGGAGATTCACGCCGACGAGCAGCGATCGGCCGAGGAGCGTCGCACGCAGACGGCTCACACCACCGCCGATACTGCCGCCGCCGCGGCCGGCGAGGCGCCGGTCTCGAAGGCGGGTTGAGCGCTCAGGGCGAGCGGCGACACGATCGAGGGAGACAGAAGCTGGCGGCCCTTGACGCGTGTTGCATGATACGGATGTCCATCTGATCCTATGAGGTCACCAAGTACCGGCGACGCGCGCGCACTGGTCGCGGCTGCGGGGCAATTGGCGCCACGCGCTCTGCTCGTCTGCCTGTGCTTCGCGATGGTCGTGTTCGTGCCCGTCACCCGGGGGCGGCTCTCGGCCACATCGCGCGGCGCCGACGTCGCCGCGTCGTCGAATGATGGCATCGACACGGCACGCGCAAATTCCGGCCCGCTCTTCAGGCTTGGCGACGCGGCCAGGCCCTTCAGCTGGTCGACGGTGGTCGGGGACTTCAATACCGATGGCGAGCCGGATGTCGCCGTGGCGGATCACATCGGGCGGCGCACCAGCCAGTACGCCTACCGCCTCGAATTTGCCATTTCCGGAGCGGCCCGGCGCGACGTCAGGTTCGAATCGATCCACGAAGCGGTCACGATCCGCGCCGCCGACGTGGACAGCGACCACGACCTGGACATCATCGTCGCCACGCCGTTCTCCGGCGAGACCGTCGGCATCTGGTTGAATGACGGCCAGGGAAACTTCACCGCCGGCGACGTTCGCCAGGTGCCCGCCGCCGTCGTACCGTTACAGTCCCTCGACCTCGCCGATTCCCTGTTCCATTTTGCAGCCGTCGACGTCTCGCCTCGTCGCGTCGACAGTTCCCGCTGCGTCGTGCTTCGAGCACCTCCCGTCGAGACGACATATCGACTGGTTGCTTCGCAGACGCGTTCCGCCCGATCGGTTGACCCTTCCTCTCGAACATCCCCGCGCGCCCCGCCTGCCGTCCCTCTCGACGCGTTGTCCTAACCCCGACGTCGGACCAGTCTCACTCGTCAAGCGTCTCGTCGTCCGTCGTATAGGCCGTTAGGACGTCGGTTTCCGTGTACGAGGCCGTCGGTGTGGTGCCTCGGTGTGCCCGCGGAGTCGTTCGTCTATGAAAGTGTGCGCGTTCATCATCACGATAGCCGTCTCGTGTCTGGCGTCCGATCGCGTCTTCGCTCAGGCGCCGGTCCGGACGCTGACGATCCAGGGCGCGATCGACGAAGCCGTTCAGCGGAACCTGACGCTGCTCGCCGAGCAGGCCAGTCTTTCGGTGGCGGAGGCAGGTCTGATCACCGCGCGGCTGCGCCCGAACCCGGTGCTTTCGGGAAGCGCCGACAGCCTCGACCTGCTTGGCACCGGCTTCGACGAGATCAACGGCGCCGGCCCGCCGCAGTACGCGGTCCGCATCGACATGCCGATCGAGCGCGCACACAAGCGTGAGCTGCGCACGGAGGTGGCCGACCAGGCAAAGGGTCTCGCCGAAGCGCAGTTCGCGGACGCGGTCAGGCGGCTGAAGCTCGATGTGATGCTCGCGAGCGTCGACGTGCTCGAAGCCAAGGCCAAGCTGCAGCTGGCCGAGGACAATCTGCAGGCGTTGGAGCGGCTGCTTCAGCTCAACGAGCGCCGGCTGACGAGCGGCGCGATTCCGGCGCTCGAAGTCTCGCGCTCCCGCGTCGCCATGCTGCAGTATCGCGGCAACGTCCGGACCGCGCAGCTCGCGCTCACCCAGGCCCGGTTGAAACTCCTGCCCTTGCTGGGCCGCAAGCCCGGTGACGAAGCGATCGACATCGACGATCGGCTTGGTGTGACGCCAACCATCGCCAGTCCGGACCTTGCCGCCTTGCAGGCCACGGCGCGGCAGCGGCGCCCCGACGTGCTGGCGGCGCAGCGTGAGCACGCGCGGACGCAAGCGGATCTTCGACTGCAAATCGCGCAGGGCAAAGTCGACTACGTACTTGGCGCCGAGTACCGGCGCCAGCAGGGCGTCAACGGGCGGGGCAACCTGCTGGGCCTCTTCTTCAGCGTGCCGCTGCCCGTCTTCAACCGCAATCAAGGCGAAATCATCCGCGCCGAATCCGAAGGCGAAAAGGCCAGGCGATCGCTGAACGCACTCGAGACCGATCTCGCGGGTGAGGTCGCCACCGCGTATGAGGAGTTCGACTCGTCGCGCCAGCTGCTCACCGAGATCGAGCGCGATCTGCTGGAGCCGACCACCGACGCGCGGGCCGGCACGACCTACATGTATCAGGCCGGCGCCACCTCCCTGCTGGACGTCCTCGACGCCCAGCGCGCCTACAACGACACGATGGACCGATATTACTCCGCGCAGGCCGCCTATCGTCGTGCGCAGGCCAGGCTGGCGCTGGCCGTTGGACTGGAGACCCTTCCATGACATCAGGAGCGCTCATGCGGCTCAGACGATCGGTGTGGTCCGTCGGACACGTGCTGACGGCAGCGTTGCTCGCCATCACGCTGGCGGCGTGTCGCGACGGGGGTCCGACAACCGAGACCGCCGCGGCAACGTCCCCGCGCGATCCGCAGCCCGCGGCCCTCCATGGGCGCGTGCGCCTCGATCCAACCCAGGTGAAACAGATCCGGATCGAAGAGCTCTCCACGCACGCGCCGACGAATGCGATCAAGGCGACGGGAACGGTGGAGTTCAACGCCGACCGGATGGCGAAGCTGCTGCCGCCCGTCTCAGGCCAGGTCCAGGACCTCAGAATCAACGTCGGCGACGGCGTCCATCAGAACGATGTGCTCTTCGTCCTGAGCAGCCGCGAAGTCGCGGCGGCCGTTGCCGAGCACCAGTCCAGCCACAAGGACCTCGAGCTCGCGGAAAAGACGCACGCGATGACCAAGGACCTGTTCGAGCATCAGGCGGCCTCCCGCATCGCCCTGGAGCAGTCGGAGAGCGAGCTCGCGAAGGCCCGTTCAAGGGTGATGCAGACCGAGGAAAACCTGCAGGTGCTCGGGCTGGATCCCAACAGCGAGGAAGACCCGAACCGCGTGCAGCCACGGGTCCCCGTGCGCACGCCGATTGCCGGCACGGTCATCGAACGGAACGTCACCAACGGCCAGTTCGTCGGTCCCGAGGCGTCGCCGCTCGTCACCATCGCGGACCTCTCGAACGTCTGGGTGCAGGGCGATGTCTTCGAGCGCGATCTGCGGCATATCTCGATCGGCCAGAAAGCGGACGTCACCACCGCGGCGTACCCGAGCGATCGGTTCAGCGCGCAGGTGTCACGCATCGCCTCGGTCGTCGATCCGCAGACACGAACCGCGAAGGTGCGGTTCCTGGTCACGAATCCCGGTGGACGACTGAAGCCGGGGATGTTTGCGTCGATCAATCTGTATCTGAGCGACGGCGCCAACTCGTTGACCGTGCCAGCCACCGCCGTCTTCGTCGAGAACGGCCGCACGTTCGCGTATGTGCAGACCGGCTCGCAGGAATTTGCCAGGAGGGAGCTTGAAACCGTCACCAGCGGATCCGACCGGCTCCGGGTCGTTCGTGGAGCGCAGGCCGGTGAACGCGTGGTCAGCGACGGCGTGCTGCTGCTCCGACAGCTCGAATCGGACGCCTCACCGCAATGATCCGCCGAATCGTCTCGGTCGCCCTGCACCAGCCGGTCTACATCCTGCTGCTGCTGGTGCTGTTCATCGCCGGCGGCGTGGCGGCGTTTCGATCGCTGCCCGTCGAAGCGTTCCCGGATGTCACGGACGTCCAGGTCACGGTCATCACGCTCTTCCCCGGCCATGCTCCCGAGGAGGTCGAGAAGCAGGTCACGATTCCGCTCGAGATCGGCCTGAGCGGGCTGCCGAATGCCGTGCGCATGTTCTCGCACACGCAGTTCGGCCTCTCGTACATCATCCTGACGTTCAACGACAACGCGACCGACTACTTCGCGCGGCAGCAGGTGCTCGAGCGGCTGCAGGGCGTCGATCTCCCGAGCGGCGTGCAGCCGGAACTGGCGCCGCTCTCCACCGCCATCGGCGAAATCTATCGATACCGCGTCGCCGGCAGGGGCATGAAGCCTTCGGAGCTGCGCAGCGTGCAGGACTGGGTCATCGCCAGGAATCTCAAGATGATTCCCGGGGTCGCCGACGTCGTCAGCTTTGGCGGGTTCATCAAGCAGTACGAGGTGACGGTCAACACGGCGCGGATGAAATCGTACAACGTCACGCTGCAGCAGGTCTTCACGGCGCTCGGACGAGGCAACGCGAATGCCGGCGGCAGTTTCATCGAGCGCGGCGAGCAGCAGTACCTGATTCGCGGGATTGGCATGCTCCGGTCCAGCGACGACATCGGCGAGATCGTGGTGGCGGAACATACCGGCACGCCGCTCCTCATCCGCGATATCGGCGACGTGAAGGTCAGCGCGGTGCCGCGGCAAGGCATCGTCGGCCAGGACGACGACGATGAGGTCGTGTCGGGCATTGTGTTGATGCGGAAGGGCGAGAACCCGTCAGAGGTGTTGGCCGCCGTCAAGGAGCGTGTCGCGGCGCTGAACGCGTCGATCCTGCCCAGGCCGGTCGCGATCGTGCCGTTCTACGACCGGACGAAGCTCATTGACACCACGCTGCACACGGTCTTCAAGAACCTGCTCGAAGGCGCCCTGCTCGTCACGATCGTGCTCTACCTGTTCCTCGGCAACCTGCGCGCCGCCGGGATCGTCGCCGTCATCATTCCGTTGTCGCTCCTGGCGACGTTCATCGGCCTGCGCCTCCGGGGCATTCCGGCCAACCTGCTCTCACTCGGCGCGATGGATTTCGGGATCATCGTCGACGGGGCGGTCATCGTGCTGGAGAACGTGTTCCGGCACTTGACGGAGCGCCAGGAGCACCATCGTGTTCCCAAGGCCGTCATCCTCGACGCGGCGGTGGAAGTCGGGCGGCCGACGCTGTTCTCGATGCTCGTCATCATCATCGCGCACCTGCCGATCTTCACGCTGCAGCGTCACGAGGGGCGCATCTTCGCGCCGATGGCGTACACCGTCGTCTCTGCCCTCGTCGGATCGCTGCTGTTCTCGCTGACCCTGGTCCCGCTGCTGTCGTTGTTCTTCCTCGGTCACCGGCACGCCCACGAAGAGAACCTGCTCGTGCGCTGGTGCAAGCGGCTCTATCGGCCCGTTCTGCGGTTCGCGCTCGAGCGGCGCATCGCGGTTCTCGTGGCGGCAGTCGTCGCCCTTGCCGGCAGCCTCGCGCTCGTGCCGCGCCTCGGAACCGAGTTCCTTCCGGAACTGAATGAAGGCGCGCTGTGGATCAACATCATGCTGCCGCCCGGGATCTCGGTCAGCGAGACGTCCCGACAGCTGGCCAGGATTCGGTCGACGCTGCGGCAGTTCCCGGAAGTGGTGTCGGTCCTGTCGAAGGCTGGACGGCCCGAAGACGGCACCGATCCGAAGATGATCAACATGGCCGAGTTGCTGGTCGACGTGAAACCCGAGCACGACTGGCCGCGCGGCGTGACCAAGGATCAGCTGATCGACCGGATGAACGCCGCCTTGCAAGAGATCCCCGGGATCGAGCCCAGCTTCTCGCAGCCGATTCGCGACAACGTCCTCGAAAGCATTTCGCAAATCGACGGCCAGATCGTGGTGAAGGTCTTTGGCGAGGACGTCAACGTTCTGAGGGCCGTGGCCAACGACGTCCTGCACACGATCGCCCCCGTACGCGGCGTCGCTCGGGCGTTCGTCGATCGCGCGGGGCAAGTGCCGCAGCTGCAGATCCAGATCGACCGTGCCCGGGCCGCGCGCTACGGCCTGAACGTCGCCGACGTCGAGGACGTGATCGAAACGGCGCTCGGCGGCAAGACCGCGACGGAACTGTGGGAGGGCGAGCGGAAGTTCGACGTCGTCGTACGTTTGAGCGAAGAGGAGCGCCAGGACGAGGCCGCCATTGCGAACGTGCTCGTCGACACCCCCGGCGGGCTGCGGATTCCGCTGTCGGAGGTCGCGACCGTCTCGGTCGGAAGCGGCAGCATGAACATCGCCAGGGAAAACGGCATGCGCGTCGCGGCGATCGGGGTCTTCATCCAGGGCCGCGACATGGGCGGTCTCGTCAACGAGATGCAGCAACGCGTCTCGACGCTGCAGCTCCCGTCAGGGTACTTCGTCACCTGGGGCGGCGAGTTCGAGAACCAGCAGCGGGCGATGGCGCGGCTCCGCCTGATCGTGCCGATCAGCATCCTGCTGATCTTCGTCCTCCTGTTCAATGCGTTTGGCGCCGTCAAGCATGCCGCGCTCATCCTGGTCAATGTGCCGTTCGCGCTGATCGGCGGAATCCTCGCCCTGTATCTCACCGGGATCCATCTCAGCGTGTCAGCAGCCATCGGATTCATCGCGCTGTTCGGTCAGGCGGTGCTCAACGGGGTGGTCATGGTGAGCTACTTCAATCAGCTCCGCCGAACCGGCGTGGGCGCCTACCACGCCGCGTTCGAGGGATCCCTGGTGCGCCTGCGGACGGTGCTGATGACGACGCTGCTGGCGATGCTGGGGCTGACGCCGATGGCGCTGTCCCACAGCATTGGCTCCGAGGTTCAGCGGCCACTCGCCGTCGTGATCATCGGCGGCCTGTTTTCGGCGGCCGCGCTGACCCTCGTCGTGCTTCCCGCGCTGTACGTGATGTTCGAGGGGCGGCATCAGCACGTCGAGGAGGTGACCACGTGAAACACCCGTTTCTGGCCGTGCTCCCGATAGCCGTCGCGCTGGTGTCGGGATGTGCGCACCGAGCACGGACGTACCCGTACGTGTGGCAGCTGCGGGGCGCCGTCGTGTCAATGAGTGGCACGGAGTTCCGCGTGCGGCACAAGTCCGGGCAGGTCGTCGATTTGCGATTCGACGACCAGACGGCGTTCGAGAAGAACAAGCAGCCGGGCTCATCGCATTTATTGTTGCGAGGATCGCGGGTCATGGTAGATGTTGAAACGCTGCAGCGCGCCGTTTATCGC
>JABFWM010000336.1 GCA_013362195.1 Acidobacteriota bacterium | reverse complement strand
CACGACCGCTAGCGCGTCGCCGGCGGACTACTTCGAGCTCACCTTCCAGGCGAGCGCCCACACGCCGTATCGACTGTGGATCCGCGGCAAGGCGCTCGGCGACAGCTACGCGAACGACTCGGTGCACGTGCAGTTCAGCGACAGCGTCGACGACACCGGCGCGCCCGCCTTCCGCATCGGGACCACGGACTCGACCGTCGTCAATCTCGAAGAGTGCAGCGGCTGCGGCCTCTCGGGCTGGGGCTGGCAGGACAACGGCTACGGCGTCAACGTGCTCGGTCCCGAGATTACGTTCGGCGGCGGCGGCACGCACCGGATCCGGATCCAGACCCGGGAGGACGGATTGGGCATCGATCAGATCGTGCTCTCGGCGGGGAAGTACCTCTCGGCCTCACCCGGGAAGCCGAGAGCCGACGCGACCATCCTGCCGCAATAAAACAGGAGACAGGAGACAGGAGACAGCAGGCGCTGTGTCCTGTCTCCTGATCCCTACACTTCTTCGGTCGCTTCGGCGCCGCGCTCGGCCTTCGATGCCGCAACGATCTTCGCGTGCAGGTGGGCCGGCACTTCCTCGTAGTGCGAGAACTCCATGTGATAGGAGCCGCGTCCGCCGGTGGCTGACGTGAGGTGCTGCTCGTAGGTGAGCATCTCCGCCATCGGCACTTTGGCGCGGATGATGGTCGTCGCGCCGCGCGTGTCCATGCCGCCGATGCGGCCGCGGCGGCTGTTCAGATCGCCCATCAGATCGCCGGCGAAATCGCTCGGCGCGTACACTTCGACGTTCATCACCGGCTCGAGCAGCGTCGGGCGCGCGCGCGACATGCCGTCCTTGAAGGCGAGCGACCCCGCCATCTTGAACGACAGTTCGTTCGAGTCGACGGCGTGGAACGAGCCGTCGAACACGGTGGCGCGGAAATCGACCATCGGGTAGCCGGCGAGGAACCCGCGCAGCCGCGCGTCCTGGATCCCCTTTTCGACCGCGGGAATGAACTGCCGCGGGATCGCGCCGCCGAAGATGTCGTCGACGAACTCGAAGTCGCTGCCGCGCGGCAGCGGCTCGAACTTCACCTTGCAGTCGCCGAACTGGCCGTGGCCGCCGGTCTGCTTCTTGTGGCGGCCGTGCGCCTCGGTGGCGGCGGTGATGGTCTCGCGGTAGGGAATGCGCGGCGGCCGCAGCGTGACCTCGACGCCGAAGCGCCGCTTCAGCTTCGCCACCGTCACCTCGATGTGCGACTGCCCCTGGCCGGCGAGCAGCAGTTCCTTCGTCTGCGGATCGCGGTTGTAGCTGATCGTGGGATCTTCTTCCTGCAGGCGATGGAGCGCCGTGCTGATCTTCTCTTCGTCGCCGCGGCTCTTCGGCTCGATCGCGTAGGAGATCACCGGCTCGGGAAACCGGATCGGCGGTATTTTGGCGCCCAGCGCCTTGGGATCGCCGATCGTGTCGCTCGTCTGGGTCTCTTTCAGCTTCGCCACCGCGCCGATGTCGCCGGCGCGGATTTCGGGGACGGCGGCCTGGGTCTTTCCCTGCAGCAGCACCACGTGCCCGAGCCGCTCCTGGGTGTCCTTCGACAGATTGTGGACCGTGGAGTCGGCCTTGACCGATCCCGAGAGCACGCGGAACATCGTGATGCGCCCCGCGAAGGGATCGGCGACGGTCTTCCAGACGAACGCCGCGGGCGGCCCGGACTCGCGCGTCGGCACGTCGATGTCCTCTCCCTCGGCGCTGCGCGCCTTGAGCGGACGCTCGACGGGCGAGGGCACGTAGGTCACGAGTGCGTCGAGGACCGGCTGCATCCCGATGTTCGCGGTGGCCGACGTGCACAGCACCGGGAACACACGCGACGCGGCAATCGCCCGCTTGAGGCCGCCGCTCAACTCGTCCTGGGTGAGCGTGCCCGCATCGAAGAACTTCTCCATCAGCGCATCGTCGGCTTCGGCGACCATCTCGATGAGCGCTTCGCGTCCGGTCTGCGCGGCGCCGGCAAGGTCGGCGGGCACGTCGCCTTCCGTGGGCTTGCCGCTCCCGTCGGCCGGGTAAGTCCACGCGCGCATCGTCACCAGATCGACGATGCCCTTGAGGTTCTTTTCTTCGCCAATCGGCAGCTGAATGGGGATGACGGTGCGGCCGAACACGGAGCGGAGCGAGTCGAGCGATCGCTCGAGGCTGGCGCGCTCGCGGTCGAGGCGATTCAGGACGATCAGGCGCGGCACGGAGAGTTCGGACGCCGCGT
>JABFWM010000161.1 GCA_013362195.1 Acidobacteriota bacterium | reverse complement strand
AAGCCCGCCGCCGCGCCAGCGCCGCGGCTCGACGACGAAGAGCTGCGGCTGATGGAAGCCCATTCGGCCGCGATGCTCGCCTCGCTCGCCGGTTGGCTCGTGTGCGCGATCTTCGCGTCGGTCGCCTACAACTGGACGTTCTATTACCTGCTCGCCCTGGCGGCCGCGCCGCGCGACGTGCTCGTCGATCGTCTGCCGCCGGGCCGTCCGTCGGCGCGGCGTCTTCGGCAGCCGCAGTTCGAGGTTGTTCGCGCATGATCACCGGATGGCTTCGCCGCGCCGTGGAGACGGCGCGGGATCTTGACACGCGCCTGGCGCGGCGCACGGGGCGGCGGCGCGTGCTCGTCGACGCACGGACGCCCGTCAATTACACGATGGTGGCGCCGGTACATCGCGCGATGCGGCACGACCCGCGCGTCGAGTTCTGGTTCACCGCCAGCGAAGAACCGCATCGCCTGGCCGAGATCTACCACGAGGCCGACGGCGTCCGGCTGATTCACCCGCGCCGCGCGGCGTGGATGAAGTTCGATGCATACGTCGCCTCGGACTTCATGTGGACCACGCTGCCCCGCGGCACGTGCCGGATTCAGGTGTTCCACGGCGTGGGCGGCAAGTACGGCTTCGACGCGCCGTCCGGCCCGATGCACGAGTGGAACCGGCTGTTCTTCGTGAACGAGCGCCGCCTGCGCAACTACATCCGGGCCGGCGCGATCGTCCCCGACAGTCCCGCGATCCGGCTGGTCGGGATGCCGAAAGCCGACTGTCTCGTCGACGGGACGTTTCGCCGCGACTCGGTGCTTGCCGATCTCGGCCTCGATCCGGAGCGCCCCACGGTGCTCTACGCGCCGACCTGGTCGCCGGCCTCGTCGCTCAACGCGATGGGGGTGGAGCTGGTGCAGCGCCTGCTCGAGCGCCCGATCAACGTCATCGTCAAGCTCCACGATCGATCGCGCGACCTGCGGCCGTTTTATTCCGGGGGCGTCGACTGGGTCGCGGCCCTGGCGCCGGTCCTTCGCGGACGGCGCGGCACGATCGCGCCCGGGCACGACATCTCGCCGTATCTGGTCGCCGCCGATCTGATGATCACGGATCACAGCTCCGCGGGATTCGAGTTCCTGCTCCGCGATCGGCCGCTCGTCCGCATCCATCGGCCCGAGCTGCTGACGCTCGCCAACGTGCATCCGGATTACGCGGCGCTGCTCGCGTCGGTGGCCGACTCGGTCGACACCGCGGCGGAGGCGCTCGCGGCCGTCGATCGCGGACTGGCCGAACCGGCGCGCCGCAGCGACGAACGGCGCGCGGTGGCCGCGGACCTGTTCTATCGTCCGGGCGGCGCGACCGCGCGCGCCGTGCAGTATCTCTACGAAGCCATGGCGCTCTCACCCGTTTCCGACGTTGCGCCGGCACATCAGGAGGTCACGTGGCAACCGTCAGCGTGATCATGCCGGCCTACAACGTGGCGCCGTACGTGGCCGCCGCCGTCGAATCCGCGTGCGCGCAGACCTGCCGCGATCTCGAAGTGCTCGTCACCGACGACGGTTCGACCGACGAGACGGCCGACATCGTCGCGGCCATCGCGGCGCGCGATTCGCGCGTCAAGCTGATTCGGAAGGCGAACGGCGGCATTTCGACCGCACGCAATCACGCGCTGGCGATCTCGACCGGCCGCTACCTGGCGCTGCTCGACAGCGACGATACGTGGGACCCGGAGCATGTCGAGGAACAGCTGACACTCCTCGAAGCCAGGCCCGAGGTGTCGATCGTGACCGGCAACGCGCGGTTCCTGGGCAGCCGCCTCGATGGGCGGCCGGCGCGTCCGTGGCCGGATCCGCGACCCGCGCCCGACCTCGCCTCGATTCTCGCCGACGAGGAGTCGATCTTCATCATGTCGATCTTCCGCCGCGAGGTGTACGAGCGGATCGGCGGCTTCGACGAGTCGATGCGGACCAACGAGGACTACGACTACTGGCTGCGCGCGGCGATCGCGGGCTTCACCTTCGCGCGCAACGATCGTCCGCTCGGCTGCTATCGCCGCCGCGACGACAGCCTGTCGGCGACGGAAGAACGGATGCTCCGCGGGATTCTCCGCGTCTACCGCAAAACGGCGCCGCTCCTCGCCGACCGTCCGCACGAACGCCGCATCCTCGAACGCCAGGTCGACCGCTTCGAAGTGCAGCTGCTGCGCGTCGAGATCGGCGCGGCGATCGCGGCCGGCGACGTCGCCGGCGCCGCGGAGCGGCTGGACGCGCTGCACGCGCGCCGGCCGGATCTCTCCATCGGCCTCGCCCGCGTCATGGCCCACTGGACCCCCGGACTCCTCGCCCGTGCCTACCGCGTACGCCGGCAGCGCCGCGAGCTGCGCATGGCCGGGCCGCAACTGACATGAAGTACTCCGTCGTCATCGCCACCTACAACCGCGCGGCCGACGTGCGCGAGACCCTGGCGAGCCTTGCCGGCCTGCGGCCGTCGGGCGCGTGGGAAGTCATCGTCGTCGATAACAACTCGCCGGACGACACGCGCACGGTCGTGGAATCCGCCGCGGCATCGTTTCCGGCGCCGCTGCGCTATGTGTTCGAGCGCGAACAAGGGCGCAGCCCGGCGCTCAACGCCGGCATCCGCCTCGCGCAGGGCGAGATCATCGTCACCACCGACGACGACGTGCGGGTCGATCCCGACTGGCTGGATCGCGCGGCCGAGGGGCTGGACCGGATGCAGTGCGATTATGTCGGCGGCCGCGTGCTGCCGATCTGGGGCGGCCCGCGTCCGGCGTGGCTCCCCAACCGCGGTGGCAAACAGTGGGCGGTGATTGCGCTCCTCGATTACGGTCCGGAACCGATCGAGTTCAACCGGCGCGTCCCGCTCGGCGTCAACATGGCGTTCCGCCGTGAGGCGTTCGCGCGCGCCGGCATGTTCGATCCGCACACCGGCCGGAAGGCGGGCACGCTGCTCGGCCAGGAAGTGCGGGAGTGGTGTATTCGCGCGCGCGCCGCCGGCCTGCGCGGCTTCTACGTGCCAGCCATGGCCGTGCAGCACATCATTCCTGCCGCGCGCCTGAACAAACGGTATTTCCGGCGCTGGTTCTTCTGGCGCGGCATCAGCCGTGCGATGCTCTACGAGAAGGCGGGGCTGGACATGGAGGCACCGGAGCAGCCTGCGATCGATCCGGCGGCGGTGCCGCACGTGTTCGGCGTGCCCAGGTATCTGTATCGCCGCGCCCTCGCGTCCGCGATCGACTGCGTCCGCGCGACACTCCGTCGCGACGTCGTCACCGCGTTCGAGCAGGAACTCTGGGTCTGGTTCTTCGCGGGCATCGTCAAGCAGCGCTGGCAGGACCGGCATGGCGTCCGCGCGCGGGCGGCCCGCGTCGCGGCGCGCCCGTCGACGGTGGCGCGGCTGTAGCCGCGGTGGGAACGGGTCGAGGAGATGCGCTCGAGGATCTGCCGGTGACATTCGTCAGACGTCTCACCCCGATCATTCATGGCATCGATCACGCGATCGGCCGCCTTCAGCGGCAGCGCGACGTGTTGATCGAGTACCGGACGCCCGTCTATCAGGCGGTGCTCGGGCCGATCGCCGACGCCTTGGCGCGGGAGCCCGACGTTCGCGTCTGGTTCACGAGCGAGTACCCGGAGCGCGTCGAGCCGCTCGTCCCGGCGGGGTCGTTCCTTCATCACCGCGAGGTGGAGTGGCGCCGCTTCGACGTCTACCTGAATGCGGATCCCTGGGCCGCGGCACGGCTGCGGCGCTGCGCCCACCGCATCAACTTCTTCCACGGCGTCGCCGGCAAATACGATCTGGACCGGCCTGACGGCCTGCCGATGGGATTCGAGTACTACGATCGCGTCGCGTTCATCAATCGCGATCGGATGCAGCGGTATCTCGACGCGCGCATCGTCACCGCGGCGCAGGCGGTGCTCGTCGGGTACCCGAAGCTCGATCGGCTCGCCAACGGCGAGCTGGACGGCGCGGCGGTGCGCTCGTCGCTCGGCCTCGATCCGAGCCGGCCGACCGTGCTCTACGGCCCGACCTACTCCGAGGCCGCCTCGCTGCATCTCGCGGGCGAGGATATCGTGCGGAGCCTCGCGGACGCGGGCCTCAACGTCATCGTCAAGCTGCACGATCGCTCGCTGGACCCGGATCCGCGCTACAACGGCGGCATCGACTGGCGGACGCGGATGCGTGCGCTCGAGCGCCCTGGACAGGTCCGCTACGTCGAGGGCGCCGACAGCTCGCCGCTGCTCGCGGCGGCCGACCTGATGGTCACCGATCACAGCTCGATCGGCTTCGAATACCTCGTGCTGAATCGTCCGCTGCTCGTCTTCGATGCGCCGGATCTGCCGCGCGCCGCCCGCATCAATCCCGACAAGATCGCGCTGCTCCGCCGCGCGGCGGTGGTCGTGAACATGCCAGACGCACTCGCCAGTGCCGCACGTGACGCGCTGCGGCAACCGCAGCGGCTCGCCAAGGAACGCCGCCACGTTGCCGACGAGATGTTCCATGCCCCTGGCGGCGCCACGCGCCGCGCGCTGTCGCTGATTCGCCCGTTCCTCCACGGCACGACGGCCGCGGAACTGGAGTCTCCGGAACGCGCGCACGCGGTCGGAGGCGGTGTCCTGTGACCCCCGCGCTCGACGCCACCGTCCTCATCGCCACCTACAACCGGGCGCGCCTGCTCGACGAAACGCTCGCGTCGCTGCAGCGCATGACGGTCGCGCCCGGGCGTCGCTGGGAACTGATTGTCGTCGACAACAATTCCACCGACGAGACGCGCGCCGTCGTCGAACGTCGCGCCGCGGCATTCCCCGCGCCGCTGCGGTATCTGTTCGAGCGGCAGCAGGGACGATCGAGCGCGCTCAACACCGGCATCGCCGCCGCCGCCGGCGCCGTCCTGGCGTTTACGGATGACGACGTGCGGGTCGCGGACGGATGGCTCGACGCCGCCTGCGGGCCGCTGCTCGGCCCGGACGAATCGATGGCCTATACCGGCGGCCCGGTTCGGCCGATCTGGGAAGTGCCGCCGCCGCGCTGGCTCGATCTCTCGCGCGGCGACCTGTGGGGCACGATTGCCATCCAGGATCACGGCTCGACGCCGTTCGTGTACGAGGAGGGCCGCAAGGTGCCGCTCGGCGCCAACATGGCGGCGCGGCGCTCGCTGTTCGCGCGCGTGGGCGGCTTCCGCCCGGACCTCGGGCGCACCGGGGGCCGCCTCGTGCTCGGCCAGGAAGTGCCCGAACTGCTGCTCCGCGCGCGCGCGGCCGGACTGCGCGGGATATATCTGCCCGCGATGACCGTCGACCATCACATTCCGGCGAAGCGGCTGACGCCGGAGTATTTCCGTCGGTGGTGGTTCGGGAAGGGTGTGTCGCGCGCCGCGCTCGAACGCATGCAGCGGATCACCGACACGGGCGTGGATCTCTCGGTCACCCCGCACCTGTTCCGCGTCCCGCGCTACATGTACGGCACGGTCGTGCGCGACGCGATCGCCTGGGTCCGCCATCGGCTGGCGCGGCGCCACGCCGACGCCTTCCGGCACGAAATGATGGTGGCGTACTTTGCCGGGTACTTCTATGCCCGCCAGATCGAGCGGCGCATGCGGGGGCGCACGAACAAGCCGGCGCGCTCCACGGCGGTTGCCGCGTAGCGCGCCGGCCTTTGCAGCCGATCGAGGGGTGCGCCCGCGAGGAGCGCACCTCTCATTGCGTCAGGCGGGCTACTGCACGTAGAACGTCGTGAGCACCGGACGGTGATCCGACGGCTTGACGCCCCGCGAATCGCGGGTGTCAAGGACCTGCGACGACTTCACGCTCAGCCCTGAGCTCCGCCGCGAGTAGAAGATGTAGTCGATGCGGCCCTTCTTGGTCTCGCCATCGTTGCCGGAGTACGAATAGGCCGTGCCCTTCGACTCTGCGACCGTCCACGAATCGTAGAAGTACTTAGTGAGCTGTTCGATCGACGACTGGTCGGGCCACGCGTTCATGTCGCCGGTCAGGATCTTGTTTTCCGGTTCCGCCGACAGCCAGTTCGTCACTTCCGTGGCCTGCCTCAGGCGGAGCGAGTGCGACTCCGGATCGAGGTGGGTCACCACCAGCGTGATGTCGCGGCCGTTCCACGAGATCACCGCCTGGGCGGCGCTGCGATCGCCGTTGTGCATCAGCTCGTAGCGGTCGACGTGCGTGAACGGCACTCTCGATAGAATCAGGTTGCCCTTGCCGTTCGACGACCAGTTCCCGTATTCCTGCGCGAACACGTAGTACCAGGTCCTGCCGGTCTTGTCCTCCAGCAGGTTCTTGTAGACCTCGGGCTGATTCTGGTTGCCCCAGCCCGTGTTCTTCTCGACCTCGTTGAGCATCACGACGTCAGGGTTCATCTTCACGATCCAGCTCGCGAGGCGGTTCGGATCGTAGCGGCCGTCGCTGCCGAAGCCTCCGTGATGGGTGTTCCACTGCAGCACGCGCAGCGTCCTGGCGTCCGAGTCCGATGGCGGGGAGACCGGCGGCGCCGGGACCGGCGGCGTCGGGACCGACGGCGACGGGGGAGCCGTGTCCGAGACGGGCGGCGGCGGCGTCGTGCTCGGCGCCGCGCCGACCGTGACGATCAGCGCCGGCCGCACGGCCGAACTGGGATCGTTACTGGAGTAGTACTGCTTGTACGACCCGCGGCTGCTGCCGCCCGGGTCGCCCACGAGGAACCGCGCGTAGCGCGGCCCCAGACTGCCGTTGATGACCTTCTGCACCTGCGACGTGACGTCGAAGCTCACCTTCGAGCCCTGGCTCGCCGTGACGGATGCTTCCGAGCAGCTGCCGTCGACGATGTCCACGCCGTTGTTCTGCCAGTACGACGACGAGTTGCGCCGCCTCCAGGTGACGCTCGACTCGTCGAACGATCTCGGCACCAGGCACGCCGCCAGCCGGCGCGCTTCCGAGTTCCCCCCCTTGACCGTGAGGACCAGCGTCGCCGACGCGATCTTCGCGTTGTCGGCAACCGTGGTCTCGGTGTCGAACGTCAGGACGGCGCGACGGTCGTAGGTCGAGTCGCCGCTCTGGCGCGTTTCGAGGATGGGCTCGTCACCGAAGTTCGTGCCGGCGTAGCTGCCGCCGCGAACGGTCGCGTCCTTGGTGGCGCGGATGGTGACGGTCTGGGCAGTGGCCGCGGGTGCGGTCGCAAGAAGGGCTGCAAGGGCAACTGCAGCGTGTCGCATTTCGATGTACCTCCGGGACGGGCGCCGGCGGCGCGGCCCGGAGGCCCGGGCTGCGCGGCTGGACGCACGGTCAACAAAGACGAACGGTTAGCGCACTTCGAACGTGGTGAGCACCGGACGGTGATCACTCGGCATGACGCCGCTGGCGTCACGCGTGTCGTAGACCTGTGATGACTTCACAACGAGGTTCGAGCATCCCTTCGAGTAGAAGATGTAGTCGATGCGTCCCTTCTTCGTTTCGCCGTTGTTGCCGGAAAAGGCGACTGCGGTCCCCTTCGCGGCGGCAACGCTCCACGAGTCGTAGAAGTACTTGTTGTACTGGGCGATCGACGTCTGATCCGGCCACGCGTTCATGTCGCCGGTCAGAATCTTGTTCTCCGGCTCCGGCGCCGCCCACGTGGTCACTTCCGTGGCCTGCGCGAGACGCAGCGACTGCGAGTCCGGGTCCAGGTGCGTGAGGATGAACGTGATCCGGCGGCCGTTCCAGGTGAGGACCGCTTCCGCGACGCTGCGGTCGCCGTTGCGCACCAGCTCGTAGCGATCGGTGGAGCTGAACGGCGCGGTCGCGAGAATCAGGTTGCCTTTGCCGTTCGAGCTCCAGTCGCCGAACTCCTGCGCAAACACGTAGTACCAGGTCTTGCCGGTCTTCGACTGCAGCAGGTTCCGGTAGACCTCGGGCTGATTCTGGTTGCCCCAGCCCGTGTACTTCTCGATTTCGTTCAGCATCACGACGTCTGGCTTCATGCGCACGATCCAGCTCGCGAGACGATCCGGGTCGTACTTGTTGTCGGTGCCGTAGCCACCGTGGTGGGTGTTCCACTGCAGCACCCGCAGCGTGCTGGAAGTGATCGTGGTGGTCGGCGGCGGGGTGCTCACCGTCGTCGCGGTGCCGGTCTTGACGACGAGCGTCGGCCGCAGCGTGATGTCCGCGGCGTTGTCGGAGTAAATCTGCTTGTAGGACCCCTGGCTCGAGGCGCCCTCGTCGACGAGCAGGAGACGCGTGTAGCGCGAGCTGCCGAAGTCGCCGCGGACGACGGCCTGCACCAGCGCGGTGACGTCGAACGTCACCTTCGACCCCGCCGTGCCGGTGATCGGCCGGACGTCATAGCGGGCGCCGCGATCCCCGCCCGGCTGCGACCAGGCGGTGCTCGAGGTGCGGCGGTTCCACGTGGCCGTCCCCTCGTCGTACGAAGCGGTCACGTGATAGGCCGAGAGCTGGCGCGTTTCGCTGTTGCCGCCCGCGACCGTGATCGTCAGATACGCCGAGGCGATGGTCGCGCCGGCGGCAATCGTGTTGTTGGTATCGAACTTGAGCAGGCCGCGGCGCACGTAGCTGACATCGCTGCTCGCGCGCGTTTCGATGACGGCCTGGCCGCCGTAATTCGTCGACGCATAGCAGCCGCCCCGCAGCGTCGTCTCGCAGC
>JABFWM010000235.1 GCA_013362195.1 Acidobacteriota bacterium | reverse complement strand
CTCTTCCGATCTTTCAACGACACGACCGCCGGATTCGACATCGACCTCGCGAGCCCGACGTTCGGGCAATGGAAAGGAGCGGTCAGCGATCCGCGGAACATCCAGCTCGCGATTCGCTTCGAGTTCTGACCTGGTCCTGGGGCTTCGGCCCCCGGGACCCCTTACACGCTCGCTCGCGGGGACCTTGGGTTCCGCTCCGCGCGCGTGGCTCACTCGCGCGGCCCGTTCGCGGTGTTCTCGAGAACCGCCCGCCGTCCGGGCATCAGCGGTTGTAAGCTGATGCCGGATGGCGGAGAGCGACTGTCAATGGGTGCTCCCTTCCGGATCGCAGCGGCCTGTCTCCTCGCGGTGATGACGGCCGCAGCCGCGAACGCACAGGACCTTCCACCGGCGCTCGTCCAGCGTTTCACCGCGGGCGTCGCCGATCTCAAGGCCGGCCGGCTCGATGCCGCCGAAGCCGCCTTCCGCGACGTCCTGCGCTCGGGCGGCGGCCGCGCCTTCGTTCATCACAATCTCGGTCTGGTGCTGCGCGAGCGCGGGCGCACCCGTGAGGCGCTCGCCGAATTCCGCGCCGCCGTCACCCTCGATCCGTCCTTCGGTCCCGCGCGATTGCTGGCCGGCACCACGCTCCTGACACTCGATCGTGTGAGTGACGCGCGAGTCGAATTGGAGCGCGCCGTCCGCCTGATGCCACGCGAGGCGGCGGCGTTCGCGCAGCTTGCCGACGCGTGCGAACGCCTGAACGATCGCCGCTGCGTCGTCGAGGCCGATCGATCCCTGGTGCAGCTCGCGCCCGGGGACGCGGAGTATGCGTATCGGCTCGGACTGGCGTACCTCCGCCTCTCGCAGTGGGCGTACGAGCGGCTCCGTACCACCGCGTCCGGCTCCGCGCGCGTGGCGCAGGCGCTGGCCCGCGAGTATCTCCGGCAGGGACGAACGGAGCTGGCCGTGCGGGCGCTGCAGCGGGCGGCGGACGCAGACCCGACGCTGCCGGACATCCATCTTGCGCTGGCGCAAACGCACTTCGATGGCGGCCGGCTGGAGGACGCGTCGGCGGAGATCGCGCGCGAGCTGGCGATCGTTCCGTCGAGCAGAGACGCGATCGCGCTCAAAACACAGATCGATGACGCCCGGCAGCACGCCCTGCAGGCGGTCCCGGCCGCGCAGGAGGCGATCGATCCGGGTCCGGTTGATGTCGACGCGGCGGCATCGCTTGCACGCGCGTCCGCCGCCCGGCGCGAAGACATTGCCACGGCCATTCACGCGCGCGACTGGCGCGCGGCCGAGCGCCTCCTGGCCAGCGAGATTGACGAGCAGGGCGACTCGGCGTCCGGCAACGAACGCGTGCGAGCGCTGCTCGTGCTGCTCGCGCGCGTGTTCGTCGTCGACGGGAAACCGCTCAATGCCGCCGTCGCCCTGAAGAAAGCCGAGGCGATTGCGGCGCTCGACGATCCGCTGCGCTTCACGCTGGTGCTCGCCTACATCCGCCTCGGACGCGGCGACTGGGCGCGGCCGGAGCTCGAACGGCTCGTGCACTCCGATCCGCAGCAGGCCGAGTACCGTTATTGGCTGGGCCGTCTCGACTTCGACGACGGGAAATACGCCGCCGCCATCGATCGCTTCAAGGAGGCGCTCGCGCGGGATCCGCGGTCGATGCGGGCGCACGACAATCTCGGGCTGTGCTACGAAGCGCTCGACGACGTGCCGCACGCGATCGAGCACTTCCGTGAGGCGCTGCGCCTGAACCGTGCGGCTTCGCCGAAATCGCCGTGGCCGCCGACCAACCTCGCGATCCTGCTTCGCCAGCGCGGCGAGGTGAAGGAAGCGGAGTCGCTGCTGCGCGAGGCCCTCGGCTACGACGCCGCGTTCGCGAAGGGACACTACGAGCTCGGGGTTCTGCTGGATCAGCAGCAGCGGGTCGACGAAGCGGCGAGAGAGCTCACGAGCGCTGCCGCTGCGGACCCGGCGTATCCGGAGCCGCACTACGTGCTCGCCCGGATCTACCGGCGTCAGGGGAACGCCGCGCGCGCCGATGAGGCCCTGGCCACGTTCAAACGCCTCAGCACGGGGCGCCATGCGGATCAGAAATGACGATCTCCGTCATCGTCGCATCGGCGCTTCTCGTGTGGGGATCCGTAGCGGACCTGTCGCAGCGCGCGCCCCACACACAACGAGCGTCCACGGCGCCCGTGTCCGTGATCGAGGAGGTGTCGGCCCTCTTCGACGCGGGAG
>JABFWM010000362.1 GCA_013362195.1 Acidobacteriota bacterium | reverse complement strand
GCCCACGAGCGCGCCGACGGTGCGTCCGCGGCATTCGAGCGGAAACGCGACAACGGCCGCCGGCGCGGCGCCCGCGAACCGTCGATCTACGGAAATGTCGGCGGCACAGAAGAGCTCGCGGCTCTTGATCACGCATTGGCCTACCGCGGTGGCGCCCGGTTCGAGCGCTGCCGGCAAGCCGCGCGCGCCCATGGCGCGCATCCGCCCTGCGTCGTCTATTGCCAGCACGAGCCATCCTGTGGCGGGGAGCCAATCGGCGGCGTGCGCGACCAGCGCATCCGCAACGCGCTCGGGATCCAGTGTGGAGTTGACGGCGCGAATCAACCCGGCGAGTTCGTCTGCGCGCGAAAGCCGCGCGCGCAGGCCGCTCTGCAGCGACCTGAGCCGGCTGGCGAGATCCGAGCGTGGAGACGCCGAGGACGACGCCCGTCGTCGAACCGGCACACTGGTGCCGGACGGGCGGCGAGACGGCCGACCGGTCCCGGTCAATCGGCTGTGCGTCCCATTGGAATGCCGGATCCCTCTAAGTCCTTCTGTTCAACACAAATATAGCACACGAAGGGACGACGGCAGACCTGGATTCTCGCGGCCCGCGGCGCGAATGGCCCGAGAGCTTGTCCTGTGAACGCGGTGGGTTCGCCGCGACATGGGCTGCCGCGCCGCCGCGAAGCGGGTCGCGTGCCAACGGATGGTGGACGTTGGTTCTGGCCGTGAACGGAGAGGCGGGTCGGGCGGCGCGAAGAACGCGACGCGAACGCCGCCGCGCCGGGACCGGCCGACCGGCCAGCCCCTGCGCGCAATACAGGTTCAGAACTCGAAGCGCGCGCCCAGCCGAAGCACCCGCGGAGTCTGGTAGGAGACGATGCGCCCGAAGTTCTCGTCGGGCACCTGGAACGCGATCTCGGTGAAGTAGTCATAGCCGAGAACGCGGCGCTGGTTGAACAGGTTGAACACGTCAGCCAGCGCGACGAGCCGGCGATTGCCGCCGAGGCGGAAGCCGTAGTCCGCGTGCACGTCCGTCTGATACTGCCACGGCGTCCGCGCGCGGAACCCCTGCTCGGTCTCGAAGCCCTGGCCCCGCGGCGTTTCCGGGATTTCCCCTTCGCTGTCGTACAGCGGGTTGGCCGCCATCGCCGTCAGCGGCGCGCCGGACTGCAGCTGGAAGTTCAGGCCCGCGTTGAGCCCCATGTCGAACTGCCGCTGCCCGGACAGCTTGACGGTGTGCGTGCGGTCGTTCGGCAGCGGGCCCGCGCCGGCGCGGCCAAGGAACCGGATGTCGCCGCGGAACCCGAACTCGCGTCCCAGCGAGACGTAGGTCGGATCGTTCGTCGGGAAGTCGAAGAGCGACGTGATTGCGGGATCCGACTGTCCATTGTCGTTGCGGAAGAACCCTTCGAAGTTCCCCCACAGACGCGACCACTGGTACGACGACTGGACCGACCATCCGCCGGAGAACCGCTTGTCGGCCGACAGCGTCACGGCATCGTACTCGTGGATCGCGCTCTCGAACGAGATCGGCACGCCGAGATCGCCGACGACGGGCGTCTTCGGCCCGGGGTTCGTGACGAAGTACTCGACGCTGCCCGCGCCGGGCACGTCTTCGAGGAAGTAGGCGGCCATCGGCAGCGTGCCGACGTCTTCCAGCACGCGCCCGTAGCGGCGCCGCTGGTAATTCAGGCCGACCGACAGGCCCGGCGCGGCTTCCCACTGCGTGCCCACGAGGGTCTCCGTCGAATAGGTGGAGCGGGCATCCGGATCGAACGTCGACGCGGAGAGCCCGGCGAAACGCAGGTGCGCCGTGCTTCCCGCCGCGAGCACGCCGTCCGGAATGGGCTGCGTGAGGTTGGCATCGAAGTAGTCCGCGCGCGTGACGCCCGCGTCGGCCGACAGGGCCCGCGCGGCGAGATCGTTCGGGACCTTGGCGAAGAACCAGCCGTAGTTCGCGAACACCTTCATGCGTCCGGTGCCGGTCGGATCCCACGTGGCGCCGACGCGCGGCGCCCAGTTGCCGTCGAAGGTGACGTCCGACACGTCGCCAATCAGCTTCTGCTGCTCGTAGCGCACGCCGGGACGGATCGTGACGTTGCGGCCGATCTGCCAGACGTCCTGCGCGAAGACGCTCAGATAGTTCTGGCGCGTGCGGCGCACGTTGTTCAGGCTCGAGCGGGTCACGCGGTAGATCACGCCCGCCGCCTGCGCCGGATCCTGGACGACGGTCACGGTGGTGCCGGTCACCGTCTTCTGCCCGTTCGACAGCGTAATCGGCGATCCGGTGTAGTTGACGATGTTGTTGTAGTAGATGCGCTGATCCTGCACGCCGTAGCGCAGCTGGTGGTTGCCGGCCCAGTTGAAGATGTTGGTGCTGAACGCCTGGAACTGCTCGTTCCGGCCGTCGTTGTTCTCGAAGTAGCCGATGCCGCCGGTGAAGTTCGATCCGCTCGTGACCTGCGGGGCGTTGAGCGACGGCAGCTCGGTGATGCCGTTGGTCGCCCGCGCGTACGCCGCTTCGACCAGCCAGCTCGGACGGAGAATGCCGTTGTAGCGGACGGTCTGGTTGTGCCCGCCAAAGTTCTCGAGGCGGCTGAACGCCGCGGTCGTTTCGCCGAGCAGCGACGAGCGGCGCTGCGGGCCGTTCGGCCCCTCGCCCGGATCGCCGAAGAACGACGCGTCGACGCGGTGACCGGTCGCCATCTGCCAGGTCGCCTTCGTCGAATACGCGGTGGTGCGGCGTTCGCGGTCCTGCGGTCCGAGGCTCGCCAGCGCCGACGCGGACGGCGCCACGAACGTGGTCCGGCTCCACTGCGGATCGATGGCGGCAAAGTAGAACAGCTTGTCCTTCCAGATCGGCCCGCCGACTTGCGCGCCGAAGTCACTCGACTGCGTCTCGGTGATGTTCACCGCCTCCGAACGCGTCGCCGCCGGCAGGTTCAACTGCCGGAACGAGTTCTGGAACTGCGACGGCTGCGAGTAGCCGAAGATCGTGCCGCGCAGCCGGTTCGTTCCGGATTTGGTCACGACCGTGACGACGCCGCCGGTCGCCTCGCCGTACTGCGCCTCATAGCCGCCGGTCTTGACCTGCACTTCCTGGATGAAGTCGAAGGTCACGCCGGTGCCGAGCGAACCCAGCACGATCGAGTACGACCCGAGACCGCCGTATCCGGGGTTCGTGATGTTCACGCCGTCGACCATGTACTGGTTCTCGAGGCCGCTGGCGCCCGACATCGACGGGTTGGAACGTCCCGTACCGCCGCCGCTCGTCACGCCGGGGGCCAGGTAGAGCGTATCGGCGAGCGACCGGTTGACCGGGATGCGTGCGAGCATCTCGCTGTCGATGTTCGCCCCGACCGTCGTATTCGTCGTGTCCACGACCGCGCGCGAGCCCGTCACTTCGACCGTTTCGCTGAGGCCCCCAAGCGTCATCTTCAGATTCAATTCCGCGCGCTGGCCGAGCCGCACTTCCACGTTGCGCTGTTCGGCAGTGCGAAAGCCCTGCAGCTCCACGCGAACCGTATACGTGCCCGGCGTCAGGAACGGCGCGAAGAACCGCCCCTGTTCATCGGTCACGAACGTCTGCGTCCCCTGGCCGGCCGCGACGCTGACGGTCGCGCCCGGCAGGGCCAATCCTTGTTCGTCACTGACCTGTCCACCGATCGAACCCGTTGTCGTCTCCTGCGCACGCGCCGCCGGAGCGAGCGCGAGCGCGACGACTACACACCACAACCCCTGCTTCATGACTCTCGGTACTCCTTCTTCCGACGCCAGGCAGGCGGTACCCGCAAAGAGGGATCACTCGGCTGTTTGACGTAACGACCGGTGATTTCGTCTCGCTGCGGGCCGAACCGTGGGACGAGCCGCACGCGTGTCGACATCCTTCGGGATCGCGAGATGAGAAGAGGCGCGTGGCACACGAACGCTCCTTGCCCGGCAGCGCCGCCGCGGAGCGATGTCCCGGCACGTGCCGATCGTCAGGCGTCGCTGTTCCGCGGACCCACGGTGGCAATTACGACCGCGCGCCGTGCACAGTTCTCGCGCGGCCGCCCCATCGCCCGCTACGTTCGACGCGGATCGCGTGTCGTTCGTCTCCGGGCAGTACGGCTCACCCGACGTGGCAGCGCACGGCCCGACCGCAGCCGGACGCCGATCGCGGTTCGTGGCATAATTGGGTGTTCTGGCAGACAAATCCGCCGGCCCAGGGTGCGGCGGCTCAGAGGTCATTGGACGCCCATGACGATGCTCGACCGGATGCGGCGCCACCGTGGCTGGCTCAAATGGAGCCTGGCGATCGTGGTGGTTTCGTTCATCCTCCTCTACATCCCCAGCTTCATGCGCGACAGCGCGCAAGGGGCCGCCAACAACGCCGTGGTCGCCGAAGTCGAAGGGCGCGAGGTCACGGCCGCGCAGTTCCGCCGCGTCTATCAGCAGCAGATGCAGGCGTACCGGTCGTCGTACGGCGGCAACATCGACGAGCGGTTGATGAAGCAGCTCGGGGTGGATCAGCGCATCGTGCAGCAGCTGATCGAAGAGGAAGCGGCGCTCGCCGAAGCCGGCCGGCTCGGCATCCGCGCGAGCGACGCCGAGGTCCGCGAGCGGATCCTCTCGCTGCCGGCGTTCCAGGAGAACGGGCAGTTCATCGGCGACACGCGCTACCGCCAGCTGCTGCGCATGCAGAATCCGCCGATGCGCCCCGACGAGTTCGAAAGCCAGGTCCGGCGCGGCATCGTCGTCGAAAAGCTGCAGGCGGCGCTGACCGGATGGCAGACGATCGGCGACGCCGAGGTCGCGAAAGAGTTCGCGCGGCGCAACGAGAAGGTGAAGCTCGCCGTCCTCTCCTTCCCTGCCGACAAGTTCCGCGAAGGCATTACTCCAAGTGACGCCGAGATCGCGAAGTACTTCGAGGACCACAAAGAGACGTTCCGCGTACCGGAGAAGCGCAAGATCCGGTTCCTGACCGTCGATCAGGAATCGTTCCGCGCGAAGGAAACCGTCAGCGGCCAGCAGATCGAGCGGCACTACAACGAGAACATCCAGCAGTACTCGACGCCCGAGCAGGTGCGCGCGAGCCACATCCTGCTGAAGACCGACGGCAAAGACGACGCCGCGGTGAAGAAGCAGGCCGGAGAGATCCTCGCGAAGGCGAAGGGCGGGGCCGACTTCGCGGAGCTCGCGAAGAAGTATTCACAGGACGAGTCGAATGCCGCCAAGGGTGGCGACCTCGATTACTTCGGGCGCGGCCAGATGGTGCCGGAGTTCGACGCCGCCGCGTTCTCGATGCAGCCGGGGCAGATCAGCGACCTCGTGAAGACGCAGTACGGCTATCACATCATCAAGATGGTCGATAAGAAGGCGGCGACGCAGCGTCCGCTCAGCGAGGTGCGGGCGCAGATCGAAGACCAGTTGAAGTGGGAGCAGGCGCAGGCCCAGGCGCAGAAGACCGCCGACGACATCGCCAAGGACCTCAAGAAGCCCGCCGACTTCGACGCCGTGGCCCGCCGCCACGGCCTGCAGGTCACCGAGTCGGGGTTCTTCCAGCAGGACGAGCCGATTGCCGGCATCGGGATGGCGCCGTCGGTCGCCCAGCAGGCCTTCACGATGCAGGTTGGCGACGTCAGCGACGCGATCCGCACGCAGCAGGGCTTCGCCTTCATCACCGTGCTCGCCCGGCAGGATCCGTACGTGCCGAAGGTCGACGAGGTCAAGAACAAGGTCCGCGACGCGCTGGTGAAAGAGAAGTCGATCGAAGCCGCGCGCCAGAAGGCCGCGTCGCTCACGCCGACGCTGAAGGCCGGCGATTTCGAGAAGGCGGCCAAGAGCGCCGGACTCGAGGTGAAGACGACGGATCTCATCGCGCGCGGCGCCAACGTCGCCGACATCGGCATCAGCCCGGCGGTGGATGCGGCCGCCTTCACGCTGCCGGTCAACGGCGTGAGCGACCCGATCGTCACCGACAACGGCGCCGCCGTCGTGAAGGTGCTGGAGAAGAACAACGCGGCGGCCGGCGAGTTCGACAAGCAGAAGGAGCAGCTGAAGACCGAGCTGCTGAACGAGCGCAAGCAGCGCTTCTACGCGTCCTACATGGCGAACGCGCGCAAGCGGATGAACATCAAGATCAACCGCGACACGATCGCGCAGCTCACCGCATAGCCGGCGTCGACGCCGGGTCTTCGGACCCGGCGCCCGTCCTCTTAGAACACCAACCGCAGCGCGCCCTGCATGATGCGCGGGTTTCTCGCCCGCGTGGCCTTCCCGAAATTCCGGTTCACCTGCGCCCCCGCGGCATCGAACCGCGCCGTCGCGTCGATCTGATCGAACTGCACGGAGTTGAGCAGGTTGTAGACCTCCCAGCGGACCTGCAGCCGCCGCCTGCCGGCGCCGATCGGGAAGTTCTTGAACACGGCCATGTTCCAGTTCCTGATCGGCGGCAGCTGAAACGCGTTCCGCGGCGCGTTGCCGAAGTCGCCGCGTCCCGCGGGCCTCGCGAATGCCGAGGGATCCAGCCAGCTGCCCGGCTGTCCCGGGGTCGCGCTGCGGTTGCCGCCTTTGATGTCTCCCACGATGTTGGGCCGGACCGTGCGGACGCCGCCGCCGATGTCGGCGCCAGTCCCGCCATCGCCACCGGTGAAATCGAAGGTGTCGGTCGTCGCGAGGATCACCGGCGCCCAGTCGCCGCTGACGAACGCGTTCTCGCCCGAGAGCTGCCAGTCGCCGAGCACGTGGCGGACCACGCCGGGCCCGCCGATGCGATCCGCGCGCGGGAGATCCCAGGTGTAGTTGATCACGAGGTTGTGCTGCTGGCTCGAGAAGTACGGCGCGTAGTTCCACTGCCGCACCGGCCGCACCGCGCTGATCGCCGCTTCGTCCTCGTCGGCAATCCCGCGCGTGCGTCCGAAGGTGTAGGCGACGGCGAACTGCAGGCCGCGGATGTAGCGTCGATTCAGCTGCAGCTGCAGCGCGTGGTAGTCGGACGTGCCGAAGTGGGATCGGATGTTGATGTCCTGATAGCCGCGGAACGGCCGCAGGAACTCCGAGGGCAGCGGATTGTTGGGATTGCGCGGATCGCGGTTCTGCGGATTGACGTCAAGGTATCGCGCGCCGTCGGGGACGACGTTGATGTTCTGCACGACTTCGAGACGGCGGCTCGCGCTGCCGGCATACGTCGCGTCGACGACCGTGCCCCACCCGATCTCGCGCTGGACGCCGATCGACCAGTTGTAGCTGACCGGCGTCCGGGCGTCGCGCTGGAGCCCGAACGCATTGCTCGGCCGCGACGAGAAGGCCGCCGTCTGCAGCAGCGTCTCCATCGTCCCGTAAATGATGCTCGGGGTGTTGACGACCGGGGGATTGCTGGCCGCGCTGTCCATGCTGCGCGCGGTGATGTGGGCGTTGTGGTAGACGCCGCCGCTCGCGTGCAGCGCCGTGGTCCCGTTGCCGAAGACGTCCCAGGCGACGCCGACGCGCGGCTCGACATGCACGCCCTGGTTGTCGCGGAACCCGCGCGGGTAATTGGGATCCGCGTTGGTCACCATGCCGTTGGCGGGATCGCCCGTCCCGGGCACGAAGCTGCCAACGAACGCGTTGGGCAGGATCTGATCGGTGACCGGATCGATGGCCACGTTGTGATTGTCGATGCGCGCCGGCTGGTAGAGCCGCGGCGCCCTGGCCGGATCGTAGCGCTCGGGCACGAACACCGCCGCCGGCAGGTTCGTGTACCAGGGCGCGTACCAGAGGAAGCGCATGCCGTAGTCGATCGTCCAGCGGGAGGCGGGCTTCCAGGTGTCCTGCGCGTACCACTCGGCGAGCGATCGCCGCGCCTGCGTCTCGGCGAAGGCGTCGATTTCCGTGTAGTCACGGAAGGTGCCCAGCAGCGCGTTCGCGAAGCTGTGGCCGGTGTCGAACGGGTTCGCGGTGTCGACGGTGAAATTGAACTGACCGGCCCACGGGCCCGCGCCAACGCCGCCGCGACCTTCCGTGTTGCGGAGGCGTTCGACGTAGGTGCCGGCCTTGAACGTGTGCGTCCCGGCCGTCCATGTCAGATCGTCGCGGAACGAATAGAGCCAGGCCGCGCCCTGCTCGTCGAGGCAGCAGCGGTTGTCGTAGGTGAGGTTGGGCGAGCTCGGCACGTTGAAGACGGCCTTGGGGAGCACGTTGTGCGGGTTCAACTCCGGATGGAACTGCCCGAGCGCGAACCCGACGTCGCTGCGGCTGATGCGCTGCCAGTCGCGGTCCGTGACCGGGTAGAACTGCTCGGTCTGCTGCCGCAATCCGAACGCGGCATCGTTGACGATGTTCGCGCGGATGATCCGGGTGTAGTTCGCGCTGCCGCCGCGGTCGGTATTCAGATAGTGAGTGTTGAACCAGCCCCACTTGTTCGGACCGGCCGTCACCTCGCTGCCGCGCTGATCGGAGTACCAGTCCTTGAAGGTGAAATACAGACTGTCGCTCGCCGACGGCTTCCAGTCGAACCGCAGAATCTGATTGCGTTTCGGGTTCTGGGCCGTCTCCTGCGTTTCCAGGTTGTACTGGCCGAGCGTGACGCTGCGGTCGGGGCGCGTCGGCAGCGGCATCAGCTTCAGCAGCGCGAGCCCGTTCGCATTGATGCGATCGGCGGGAATGCGATTGCCCGGGAAGGGCTGTCCGGTCACGGGATCGCGAATCAC
>JABFWM010000213.1 GCA_013362195.1 Acidobacteriota bacterium | reverse complement strand
GAGACATTGCGTTAGACTTTGTGGTATAAAGTGCTCATGTCGAATAACCCGAGGCGCCTCCAGACTTGGGCCGCCATCGTCGTCGCCGCCGGTGGGGTGCTGGCCGCGGTGATCGGCGGGCTCGCGATACACCTCAACGCCACCGCCGCGCCGCTGCACCCTCAGCCGGAGCGTGCGCCATCGGTCACGCGATCGGCGCCGTCGCCGCAGTGGTCCAGGGCGGTAGACCGCGCCCGGCACATCGTGCGCGCCGGCCTCTCCGGGCAGAACCTGCCGGGGCTTTCGGTGGCGGTGGGCGTCGCCGGCGACCTCGTGTGGGCCGAAGGCTTCGGCTGGGCGGACCTCAAGACGCGCGCGCCCGTCACGCCGGAGACACGATTCAGGATCGGAACGGCCTCGAAGGTGCTCACCTCCACCGCGGTCGGCGTGCTGCTGGAGAAAGGCCGCCTTCAACTGGACGAGCAGATTCAGACCTACGTCCCTCAGTTTCCGAAGAAGCGGTGGCCCGTGACGCTGCGGCACTTGATGGGGGACGTCGCGGGCGTCGGGACCGATGGCGGCGACGAGGGGCCGCTGTTGCGGCAACGCTGCGAGCGCCCGGTCGACGCGCTGCGCTTCTTCGCGGACGGTGAGCTGCTCTTCGAGCCGGGGACGCAGTACCGGGATTCGAAGTACGGCTGGATCCTGGTGAGCGCGGCGGTCGAAGCCGCGGCGGACCAGCGGTTCCTCACGTTCATGCGGGAGCAGATCTTCCAGCCGCTGGCGATGAACGACACGGGCGCCGAGTCCCCGACCGCAGAGAATCCGGACCACGTGGGCGAGCCGGAGGAGGACCCGCCGTTTCTCACGGCCTTTCACGACATGATCCTGGAGCCGCTCGGGATCGGCGTCACGAAGACCACGTCGGGCACCGTGGATCGCGCGACGTTCTACGCCCCGCCGACCGCGAGTCGCGCGACGTTCTACTTCCCGAAGTTCCGCACCGAGCCCCGCTATGGCCCGCACCTGATGCGCCCGCACAATCTCTCCTGCTACGCGGGATCGATGGCCTTCTTCTCCACCCCGTCCGACCTGGTCCGCTTCGGCCTGGCGCTCAACCGCGGCAAGCTGCTGCAGCCGGCCACGGCGCAATTGCTCCAGACGTCACAGCATCTGACCTCGGGGCAGGAGACCGGCTACGGTCTTGGCTGGAACCTCGAGACCGTCACGCTCGCGGGTGAAGCGACGCGGGCGGCGGGCGCCAACGGCGAGACGTTGGGATGCAGAGTGATGTCGTTGATGACGTTTCGCAAGCGCGGGATCGTCGTGGCCGTCATGTCGAACATGTTGTCCTCCGACACGTCCGCCCTTGCGCGCCAGGTCGCGCAGGCGTTCGTGCAATAGGGGCTGCCCGGCGCGCTCCTCGCCGCGAAGGGCGACCGGATCGACTCGGACGCTTCGGGGGTTCGGGACACGGGCTCCTGGCGCTCGCATCGCCCGGCTCGTCGTCGTTTCGCCGAGACGCGCGATCATTGAGGGAGGCGCCGCCAACCTGATGCGCATGCTTGCGTCGGCACGGCGTGCATCGATAATCAGACAGGCACATCAGAGAAGCCGCGGGTGCGCACCATCATTTCGACCAGGCTCACGATGATCGTCGTCGCGTGCGCGACGGCAGTCGCGGCAAGCCAGGCGCCTCAGCACCCTTCCACATTCAGAGTTGCCGTCGACGTCGTGGCGATTGACGCAGTTGTCACCGACCGCAAGGGAGAGGCGGTTCGCGACCTGACGGCTGCGGATTTCGAAGTCTTCCAGGATGGCAAGCGGCAGACCCGTCTCGTTCGCGCAATTCGTACCTGTCGCGAGAGTGGCTGCGCCAGCAGCCAGGGCGAGCGTGTCGAGTGCAGTTCCGGCACCTGCGGAACCGGAGGCGCTGCGTGTGCCGGCGCCGTCGATCGCGCGCGAGCCGGTGCGGCGGACGATCATTCTCGTCGTCGATGACCTGGGACTGTCCGTGGAAGGCATGAACAATGCCCGGCGTGCGCTGCGCGGGTTCGTGGATAGCGGACTACTGCCGACGGATCTCGTCGCGATCGTCCGGACGGGAGAATCGATCGGCACGCCGAAGTCGCTCACGAACGATCGCGTGGCCCTGCTGGCCGCCATCGACGCGCTGCGCTACAACACCCTGTCGCGCAAGGGCCGAGCCGGATCGGGATACGTTCGCGCGCAAGGGAAAGCCGCCGCGGCTGCACAGAAT
>JABFWM010000061.1 GCA_013362195.1 Acidobacteriota bacterium | reverse complement strand
CTGACGTTGACGCTCTGGGTTTCGCCCGCCCGGATCTCGATCGACGTCGAGTAGGACTTGAACCCGTCCTTTTGGACTTCGATCCGGTGATGGCCGGGGACGAGCTCCACGAGCAGACGGCTGCCGCCTTCGGGACTGTCCCACCGCTCACCATCGATGCGCACGGCCGCATCGGCGGGCTGGACGCGAATGGCGAGGGTCCCGAATCCCGATGCCTCCTCACGATCCGCTCCACGGCGTTCCGGCAAGGGCACGGTGCGGCCCCGCTCGGGGCCATGCGGATAACCGCCGGCGGGACCGGCGGGCTGGTGATCGGCCGCGCGCGGCGGCGCCTGCGGTCGCGGCTCCTGCGCTTCGCCCTGCGCGAGCGGCTCCAGCGATGCCTGGACCTTATAGCCCGCGCCCGGACGGAAGAGGTTCTTGTAGCGATGCGTTCGATACCCCTCGTGGTAGACGGTGATCTCGTGCTCGCCCGGCGGCAGGTCGAGCCGCTGGAAGATGCCATCGAAGTCGTCCACCCGGCCGACGTAGTAGCCGTCCACGTAGACGTCCGCATCCCGCGGCTTCATCTGCAGCCGCGCCTCGGCAATCGGCGCCCGGCCATAGAACCCGTAGCCGTAGGGCGGATAGCCCCACGCCGGATACCACCCGCCGAAGAACGGCGAGTAGAACGGCGCGTAGGAGAACGCCGGGTAAAACGGGGAATAGAAGAAGGGGTAGCCGTAGCCGACGCGAGCCGCGACCAGCGGGCGTGCATGGCCACGAACGACCCGCCGCTGGGCTAGCGCGTCAGGGGCCCATGCCGAGGCTGTGACGATGACCACCGCAGCCGCGAGAACGAAACGTTTGGAGCTCACGACGAGACCTCCGAGCGCAGGCGGGCACCGGAGGACAAGCAACGATAGTACCCAGCCCATGCACGCGATTTCACGCGCTCCGGTTATATCTCCGTCCTCCCGCGAGCACACGGGCTGTATGAGGGAAAGGACGCCGCGAATTTTTTCTTCGGGACGACCGACCAATGCCTTCTCAAATGCGTCAAATCCCCTGTAAGATGCGCGCACGGGCCGTCACTCGCCCGCGGCCCTCGACCGCGACTCCTCCCGACGGTAGTTCGCAGCACCCCGAGTGACGGCCCTCCATCCCTGCGCCTAGCGCTCGCTCGCGGGCGGCGTAATCCCGTTCAACCGCAGATACACGGTCATCGCCCCGTACTCGTCTTCGGTGTGCACCAGCGTGCGGTACACCAGACGCGCGCGCGTGGACAGGCCGGGACCGTAATAACCCGGCCCCTGCACGCCTTCCGCGATCGTGGCGTCGGTCTGCTTTTTCAGCACCGTGCTTCCGAACTCGAAGGCGTCGCCGAGCGCCTTCAGCACGTCGGCCTTCGCGGTCGCATTCTGCGGCAGGGTCGGCGCGGTCGCCGCAGCGTCGAGACGCCGCAGCGTCCCGACAATCGCGCCGGCGACGTGCGTGAGCTGCTCGGCCCACGAACGCATTTCCGGTTTGGGCTTGAAGCTGAATTTGTCTTCCGGCATCGCGGCAGCGAGTTTCATCAGCTTGTCCCGCTGCGCCTCCCAGTCCTTGACCAGGTCCGCCTGCAGGCTGGCCGTCGACGTCTGGGCCGCGGGTGCGGCGGCAGGCGCCTGGACGGCGGGAACAGCGGCCAGGCCCAACGCGAGAGCGAATGCGATCATAGTGGCGGTCCTCCTCGACCAGTCGCTTGGTAGCGCGCGCGAATTGTAGCAAGATGCCAACGGAATCGGGGACGCGATGAGAAGCGCACTGCTCGTCGTCCTGCTGCTGGTCACCGCGTCCGCCGCCCGGAGCGACGAGACCGCCGCGCGCGTGATCCGCATCACGGCGACGGTCGTCGATCGTGGCGGCACCCCGGTCGGCGGGCTGACCCTGACCGACTTCTCGTTGTTCGATCAGGGGATCTCGCAGGCGCTGCAGTCCGTCGAGGCGCGCCGGGCGGAGCCGCGGCGCCTCGCGCTTCTGCTCGACGAGTTTCACGTCAGTTCCTCCGACACCGATCGCGTCCGCGCGGCGCTGACCGCCTTCGTCGATCAGCAGATCCGCCCCGACGACATGGTGGTCGTGCTCAAGCCGCTCGACCCGCTGCCGTCGATCGAGCTGTCGAACGATCGCGCGACGATGAAGCGCGCGATTGCCTCGATCGAGGGCCGCAAGGGCAACTACACGCCGCGGACGCCGATCGAGGAAGAGGCGATTGGACG
>JABFWM010000022.1 GCA_013362195.1 Acidobacteriota bacterium | reverse complement strand
AGATAGATGCGATAACCCGGCGTCGTCTGCGTCGTGCCGCCGGTGCCTGCCTGGGTCGTCGTCGTGTCGTAGATGGTGTCGCGGTTCCAGTAGAACTGCACGGCGCTCGGGGTCGTCACGCTCATGCGGAACGCGATGATCTTGTACGTGTCCGCATCGATCGGATAGTTCAGGCCAATCTTCCCGACCTGCGCGGCGAACGGGCTGCCGCTCTCGAGCAGGAAGATGCTCGGGTCTGCATTCGCGGTCACGCCACTGAACACGCCGCCCGAAAACGTGACCGGCTGATTGAAGCCGTTGTTCGGTCCGTCGACGCTGTTCACCCACCATCCGAGATCGGTGCGCTCGTTCATATCCCACGGATCCTGGAACGCGCGCGTGGCGAAGTCGTTGGCGGGCGCCACCGCTCCGCCATTGACCACGCCGATCGTTTGCGCCTGGACGAACGCCGGACAGAACACGACGATCAACGCCGCGAGCATCTTTTTCATAACTGTCGGTTGTGCTGGGGGAAGTCTTTCGATTCGCGGCGCACCCGCGATATTCTTTGGACTCCCGCGATGCGCTACGCGTTTCTGGATTTTCTGGCCTGTCAGGCCTGCCACTCGCAGCTTGCCTGCTTCACGGCACGGGAACGCAGCGCACCCATACCGGCGGGCCCATACAATCCCGGTGCCCGCATCTCAGCTGGACCGGGACTGGGGCCGCTGCCGGAGGCGAGCGCGCACGAGGGGACGGGGTGCGCCGCGCGGCGGCGCACCTTCGCGCAGTTCAGCACGCCCGCGGCTGATCAAAAAAGGAACTTCGAGGTCGAAATTGTAAGCGGCGTCCTGCTCTGCGCCGCGTGCGGCCGCTGGTATCCCATCGTCGGCGAGCTGCCCGAGATCCTTCCGGATCACCTGCGCACCTTCGACACGGACGCGGCCGCGATTCGCGAGAGCGCCGCGATGATGCCGCGCGCGCGTGCCGACGCGGCGCTGGCGTTTCGACCTTCGTCCGTGGCGAGCGATGACGGCGCGCGCTACAAGCAGGCCGAGATGTCGATCAAGGAGAAGGTGCAGGACGCCGACTTCTTCGGCCCCGGCTACAGCTCGCCGTTCAATCCGTGGGACCCGGAGTTCACGCTGCACCTCGTCAGCCTCTTCGGCATCGTCCAGCGCGTGCTCGAGTTGAAGAAAGGTGAAGCGCTGCTCGACAGCGGCTGCGGCTATGCGTGGACGACCGAGTGGTTCCATCGCGCCGGCGTGCCGGTGGTCGGCGTCGACATCACGCGTACGTATCTCGACATCGCGCTCGAACGCCTCGGTCCATCGCGTCCGCACCTGGTGGTCGGCGACGTCGAGCACCTGCCGCTGCGCGACGACATCTTCGACGCGGTGCTCGCCTACGAGAGCTTTCATCACCTGCCCGACCGGCAGCGCGCGATGGCGGCATACGATCGCGTGCTCGGGCCGGGCGGACGCGTCGTGCTCGCCGAGCCGGGAGGCGCGCACGAAACCGAGCGCGTCGCCATGGACGTGATGCAGAAGTACGGGATCCTCGAGCGCGGCATGGAGATCGACGACGTGCATGCGTATGCGGCGGGCACCTCGCTGAAGCGGGTCGAGCAGATTTTTCTGGCGCGCGCGACCGCGGAGGATCTCGGCGCCCGCCTCGATCCGGAATTCCTCACGCGCCGCAACGTGGTCGTCGAGGACCACCTGTTCAAATTGACGAAGCGCGGCGTGGCCGTCGGGCCGGTGCGCCTCCAGGCACGACGGCGCATGTGGCCGCTCGTCAAAGCGCACGTGAAGGCGGCCCTGCTGCGCGTCGGTCTCGATTGACCGTTATGCGGCACACTCTCAGACGGATTCGCGTGGCGCCGCAGAGCGGCGGCGCGCACAGCGCGCCCCCGACGCGCGGAGCTTGGCGCTTGTGTGCCCGCGAGCGAGGAGCGCGGGTCCGGGGCGGAGCCCCGGTTCAATGATGCAGCCGATCTTCGATGCCTGGTATTACGCGCATTCGTGCGGCCGGCCCTACGTGCGCGACGACGAGTGGCTGCGGTTCTTCGGCGCGGTGGCGGGCCGCATCAAGGCGGATCTCGCGCCGTCGACGGTGCTCGACGCCGGCTGCGCGATCGGGCTGCTCGTCGAAACGCTGGCCGCAGAGGGCATCGACGCCACCGGGCTGGACATCTCCGACTACGCCATTGGCCAGGCGGCGGGCGCGGCGCAGGGCCGCTGCCGCGTCGCGTCTCTGACCGACGA
>JABFWM010000174.1 GCA_013362195.1 Acidobacteriota bacterium | reverse complement strand
AAGTGTTCCTGACCGCGGCGGCACGCGTCAGCGCCGCGCCGCCACGATCCATCGTGGTCGAAGATGCGGCGGCGGGGATCGACGCCGCCAGGCGCGCCGGCATGAAGTGCATCGGCGTCGGCGGCGACGCCGTCCAGGAGGCCGACGTCGTCCTCCGATCGCTCGTCGATCTCACGGACGACGCGTTCGACGAGCTGATCGCGCGATCTTCCGGCTGAAGCCGGAAGCTACACGGAATCGCGGGGGGCCGTAGCGTCCGCCTTCAGGCGGAAGCTAGCTGCCGCTCTCCATCTTCTTCCACTGCGCTTCGTAGTCGTCGAGGTTCTGTTTCGTCACGACATCGACGCCGGAGTCGACGATCGGCATCGGCGGGTTCTTCCCGTGCTTGATGTCGTACAGGATCTGCACCGGTTCGCTGCCCCAGCCGAAGTACTTCTGTCCGAGCAGCACGGTCACCTTGCCCTCGCGGAGGAGATCCCGGGCCGGCTGGATCGTATCGAACGAGATGAACCTGGTTTTCGCCGGATCGACCGACGCGGTCGCGTTTCGCGTGAACACCGGCCAGCCGCCGACCGAGAGCCACGCGCCAAGGTCCGGATAGCGGCGCGTCCCCGAGGCAATGATCTCCGCGCAGCGCACGGAATCCTCCTTGATGTCGAACACCTCGACGATCTGTATCCCGGGTGCTTTCGCGAGCGCGTCCTTGACGCCGTCGAGGCGCCGTTGCAGGTTCGTGGCGCCCACGCTCGTGATGATCGCGATCTTGCCCTTGCCGTCGAGCAGCTTGATCGCCTGTTCGCCCATGATCTGGCCCGACTTGAAGTCGTCCACGCCGTAGAACGCGATCCGCTTCGATTTCGGCGCATCGGAGTCCCAGGTCACGACCGGAATGCCGGCGTCCACCGCCCGGTTGATCGTTTCCGTGAGGAAGTCGCCGTTCAGCGCCGAAATGGCGATGCCGTCCACGTGCTGCGTGATGAACGACTCCAGGAGCTCTTTCTGCTTCAACTGGTCGGCGCTGGTGGGCGCGTTCCAGAGGATCTCGACGTCGCCAAGCTCCTTCGCCTTGCGCTCGGCGCCGGCCTTCGCGTAGTTGAAGACGGGCAGGTCGAGGGTCTTCGGCATGACCGCGAACCGCAGCCGCTTCGATCCGCCGGAACCATTCCCGGCAGGCTGGTGGCCTCCGCAGCCGGCGAGTAACACGATCAACGCAAGCGCAGCAACTCTGGGCATTCGTCCTCCGCACACGATCAGCTGCTCTTCTTGAGCAGCAGTTGATCCATGACGACAATCACGATGACGGCGAGGCCGACGATCAGCCGGTCGTAGAAGGTCGCGCCGGGGATCTGGGGCAGCGCGTTCCTGAGCACGCCGAAGATCAGCGTCCCGAGGACGGCGCCGAGCACCGAGCCGCGGCCGCCCGCCAGACTGGCGCCGCCGACGACCGCCGAGGCGATGATATCCAACTCGTAGCCGGTCGCCAGGTCCGCCTTGCCTTGTCCCTGGACGAGCACCAGGACCACCCCCGAGACGCCGGCGAGCAGGCCCGACAGCGCGTACACCGTGGTCTTCACGCGGTTGACGCCGATCCCCGAGAAGAGCGCCGCCGTCTCGTTGCCGCCCACCGAGAACACCGCGCGTCCCCACTGGAACATCGTCATCAGCGCCTGGAAGAACAGCGCGAGGACGATCAGGATGATCGGCGACACCCAGTCGGCGGGCAGGCCGAACGGCCGCCAGCCGCCGATCAAGCGGCTCGACACGTCGAAGTATTGCCCTTCGGTCAGGATGAACGCCGCGCCGCGAGTGATTCCCATCACGCCAAGCGTCGCGATGAACGGCGGCAGGCGAACGAGCACGATCAGCGCGGCGCTGAGGAGGCCGGAGGCCAGGCCCACGAGCACCCCGAGCACCATGCTCGACCCGAGGGGCCAGTCCTTCGCGACGAACAGCTCCGATCCAATCACGCCGGCGAGCGCCATCACCGCCCCCGGCGAGAGGTCGATGCCGCCCGAAATGATGACGATCGCGGCGCCGATCGCCGCGATGCCGTAAATCGCCGAATACTTCAGGATCAGCAGCGCGTTGGGCGCGTTCAGGAACGGGTGCTGGCGTCCGGGTTCGGGCCAGAGCCACCACGTGAAAAACACCACCTCCAGCACGAGGATGGCGATGGTGCTGAACTCGCGGATGTGCCAGAGCTTCTTCACGACTCGGGCCCTCCGTGGGTCGCGAGCGACATGACCG
>JABFWM010000397.1 GCA_013362195.1 Acidobacteriota bacterium | reverse complement strand
GGAGACCGAGCGCCGCTGCCCCGTCTTCAACCTGCTGCGCGACGCCGGCGTCGGGCTCGAGATGCACTGGCTCCGCGCGCCCAAGAATCGGTCGTCGCCGCACGACGGTTGATGCCGCAACGCCGGCTGACCGTTCTAACACCGTGTTCACAGGGCGTCGCTACTCTCGACGGCTCGAGGGAAGGGGCACCAACTTCATGCGCAACGCTGTTCGCATCGTCGCGACCGTATGTCTCGCATTGCTTGCCGCCGCTCCCGCGGCATCCGCGGCGCGTCGGATGCCCATCGGGTTCCAGGACGACGCGACGTTCAGATGGAGCAAGAACCCGCCGCGCGAGCTCGACGAGGCTGCAGCGGCGCACGCGTCGCTCATTCGCACGATCGCCGATTGGCGCGCGATCGCGCCGGCGCGCCCGCGGCGCGCCACGAATCCATTCGATCCGGCGTACCGTTTGAACGACCTCGATCAGCTCGTACGCGGCGCGCAGGAGCGCGGGATTCGGGTGATGATCACGATCTGGGGGACACCGCGTTGGGCGAACGGCGGCCACGGGCCGAACTTCGCGCCGAAGCGGCTCGCCGACCTGACGAACTTCGCGCGCGCACTCGCCGCACGCTACTCCGGCCGCTACCGGGGTTATCCGTACGTCGGCCGGTACTCGGTCTGGAACGAGCCGAATCTCGGCATCTTCCTCACACCGCAATTCGACGCCAGGCGCAACATCGTCAGCCCGCGCATCTATGCAAGCCTTTACCGCGCGGCCTACAAGGGCATCAAGACCGGGAACCGGAGTGCACTCGTCGCCATCGGCGAGACGTCCAATCAGGGTCGCGATCATCCGCTTCGGGGCGTCAACGACTCGGTCGCCCCGGCGACCTTCGCACGGTTGCTTGCGAGGCAGCACGGGCTCCGCTTCGATGCCTACGCGACCCACCCGTATCCGACGCGTCCAGGTCTGCCGCCGACGCAGAAGGTGCGCTGGCCGAACGTCACGCTGACGCGGTTGAAGCAGTTCGAGCATTCGCTCGATGGCTGGTTCCATCGGCGCAACGTCCCGGTCTGGATCACCGAGTACGGTTACGAGACCAAGCCCGCCGAGCGGACCGGCGTCACGAACGCACAGCAAGCGGCCTACCTGTCGCGGGTCGTGCGGCAACTGAGGGCCGACCCGCGCGTGCACATGTTCATCTGGTTCATCTTCCGGGACTCGCCCCACAGCCTCTGGCAGAGTGGTGTCTACGCGAGCTCCGGACACGCGAAGCGGTCCTACCGCGTGTTCTCCGCGCTCGCGCGCGTGACGGCTGGAGAGTCGAAGACGATCACGGCGCACGTCTCGCCGACGATCAGCCTCCCGGTGCCGAAGCTTGCGTTCACGTCTCCGCCTGGCACCGCGATCGATGTCGACTACCGCATTTACCTCGGCGGCAGGCGGCTTGCGATCGGCCGCGCGACGCCCCGTCTCCTGACCAGCCAGACCGTCGCATTCCGCGCGCGGTTCCGGCCGGCGCCCGGCAGGACATACACGGTCCGGATGGCCGCGGACAACGCCGACGGCGGGCACGTCGCCGCGACCTACGAGCTCGTGACCGTCGGCAAGAACCGCTGACGAAGCCCTGCTGATCGATCCTGCGCTCGCCGCCTGTAGCGGCGCGCTGTGCTGTGGCTGGTTGCGCCGGCTGAAATGGGGGCGTGAACCCATATCGCCTGCCTCTTGCAGCGGGCAAGATCGAGTGAACGGCGATGGGCGATCCAGGAGGTTCGACCGTGGCGACGCCTAAACAGGAGATCGAGTTGGCGCCGGAGACAGAAGCCGGCCTCCGTGTCCTTGTCGTCGAAGACGACGACAAGCTCAGGAAGGTCTATGCGACCTTCCTGCGCGCCGTCGACGGTGTTTCGTCGGTTGTCGTGGCGGTGGACGGTTTGGACGCGGTCGAAGTCGCGCGGGCGCTGACGTGTCACATCGCGATTGTCGATCTCAACGTGCCGAGGCTCGATGGTGTCGAAGCAGCAGTCGAGCTCCGCGCCCTCGATCCGGCGAGTCGCATCGCTCTGCACAGCTCCGATCCCGTCGCCCTTCGTGCACGCGCGTCCGGGCTCGGCTTTCAGTTGTTCGACAAGCTCGAGTTCGAGCCCTTGATGGAGTGGGTTGAGCAGCAGGCAGCTGGTTGGCGCCCGACCGCGAACATCAGCGGTGGGGCGCCCCTCGCGCCGTTCGGGCCCAGGCTCGACCTCAGCTGCTTGCTCTG
>JABFWM010000142.1 GCA_013362195.1 Acidobacteriota bacterium | reverse complement strand
GGTGCGTATCGCCTCTTCATCGGCGACTTCAACTCCGGTCCGAACTCGGCGGAGTATCAACGCATCACCGCGAGCTATCGCGACGCGTGGGTCGATGCGCTCGCCGCGGGGACCGCGAAAGGACGCATGGACGGCATCACCCACAAGTCGTCGCGGATCGACTACGTCTTCTACTCGCCGAGTGATGCGCTGGAGCTGCTGTCGGTCGAGACCGTCGACACCCGCGCGCTGGTCGGGTTCGAAACCTCGGATCACCGACCCGTCGTCGCGACCTTCCGCGTGAAATAAACGGCACGTCCCGCGATCATCCGTCCGGGATCCGAGCGGACCGATCGCGCGGGACCCCGGCACGGCGCCCTCGTCTCCTCGCCAGTCGGTGAGGAACGCCGCCGGTTCGCAATTGTCACGTCGTCTGCGATAATTGGTCGGTACCTGCCATGCCGGAGTGGTGAAACTGGCAGACGCGCGGGACTCAAAATCCCGTGGGGTTCACTCCCCGTGTGGGTTCGATTCCCACCTCCGGCACCAGCTTCCGCTTTCGATATGAACGCCGGCGTCGAGGGGCTAATTCGCGCCGCCGCTCGCGCGCTCGCGCTGCATCTTCGTGAACGTCAGCGCAATCCCGCCGCGCACCGGCACGGGCAGCAGCGCGTAGTTCTCGCGTCCATGACGGCCGACCACCGTCCACCCGGTCGCGATGCCCAGCGCCGACCCGAACACGATGTCGCTCAGGAAGTGGCGATTGTCGACGATGCGCGAGAGCGCGACGTAGGACGCGCCGACCAGCGTCGGCCAGGCGCCGCGATAGCCGAAGTGCCGCTCCAGAATCGACGCGGTCGCAAACGCCGCGGACGCGTGGCCCGAGGGAAACGCGCAGCATTCGCCGCTCGGCCGATCGCGCCGCACCGCGTACTTGATGCCCTGCGTGAACGCCTGCGACACGATCAGGCCGCGCATCAGATCGAAGCCGAGGTGCGACAGCTTGTTGGTGCGCGGCGCGCCTTCCGCCGCCGGCCTGACGTAACGGCCGATCGCATACAGCCCGGTTGCGACGCCCGCTTGTACGTACACCGATCCGAGATACTTCCCGAGCACGAAGACGTGCTTGGCGGTCTTGTTCCCGGTCGCGTGCTCGGTGATGGAGTCGTCGGCAGGATGCGCGAGCGCGGCGCCGCCGAGACCGGCGGCAAGAATCACCCACGTCGATTGTCGCCGCGGGAACGCGGCGAAGTCGGACGCCGTGCCGCGCACGAGCGCGCCAATACCCGTGTGCTGCGGTTCCGGGGCCTTGTCGGCCTGCAGCTCCGCACGTGAGACGAAGGCCGGCGGCGCGGGCGGTACCGTCGCGTCGGCGATTGGTTCAACCGCAAAGAGACGATCGAACAGGACGCGCTGCGCATCGCGGGGCGCCTCCCCGGCCGCGCCAGCCGGCATCGCGAGGCCGAGCACGGCGCAGAGCACCACGGATGAAGGCACGACGCGCATCGGCGAGAGCATACTGCACGCATTCCACATTTGGTAGATTGGGCAGGCGTGTTCGCTGCGCTGCGCCACCGGAACTTCCGTCTGCTCTGGGTCGGCCTCCTCATTTCGTTTTCCGGCAGCTTGATGCAGTCCGCCGCGATCCTCTGGCACGTGTCGCTGCTCGTGCCCGACGATCGCCGCGCCCTTGCGCTCGGATCGGTGGGGCTGGTGCGCGTCGTGCCGGTGATCCTCTTTTCACTGCTGAGCGGTGTTGCCGCCGACGTGTTCGATCGGCGGCGCGTGATGCTCATCACGCAGACCGTGATGGCGCTGCTCGCGGGACTGCTGGCGCTGCTCACCTGGAGCGGGCTGAGCGTCGTGTGGCCGATCTACGCGATCTCGGCGGCGAGTGCGGCGGCCGGCGCGTTCGATCTCCCCGCGCGGCAGGCGCTGGTGCCGAACCTGGTGCCGCGCGAGCACCTCGCGAACGCGCTGAGCCTCAACACCATCATGTTTCAGATCGCGGCGGTGACCGGGCCGGGGCTCGGCGGCATCGTCATCGGGCAGCTTGGCGTCGCGGCGGCGTACGCGTTGAACGCCGTCTCGTTCCTCGTCGTCATCGCGGCGCTCGTGATGATGCGGGTGCCGCGGTCCGCCGACGAACGGCGCCACGAGGACACGCGCGCGGCGTTCACGGTGCGCGCCGCGATGGAAGGGCTGCGCTTCGTGGTCCGCTCGCCGCTCATCCGCTCGACGATGCTCCTCGATTTTTTTGCCACGTTCT
>JABFWM010000052.1 GCA_013362195.1 Acidobacteriota bacterium | reverse complement strand
GGGATCGGGCTCGGCGAGTACTACCAGCGGTCCGGAGAGTTCAGTTCGCCGGCGCTCCTCTCGTTGTTTCCCGTCGCGGTGCACGAGAACGCCCACAACAATTTTCTCCAGGTCGCCGCGGAGCTTGGCCTGTCCGGCGGCCTCGTCTTCGCATGGCTCGTGGGCGTGGTGCTTGCGCTCGCCGCGCGCGGCGCCGCACGCGGACAAGGCGCGAGCGCGGTGGTCACGGCCGGCGCCCTCGCCGGTTTCGTTCTGAGCTGGCTGGGGGGGCACCCCCTGCTCATTCCCGAGGTCGCGTGCGCGTTCTGGATTGTGGCGGGCGCGGTGGCAGGGGCCGCGACCTCCGCGCACGCGCCGCTCGCGCCGCTGACACGCTGGCGGACCGTCCTCGCGGCCGCCCTGCTCTTCATCGCGGTCACGCTGCCGTTCCGCATTCAAGCGCGCCTCCACCAGGCCGATCTCGAGCACGTCGGCATCGGCGTCACCGGCTGGACGACGGAGGAGGACACCGAGCGGTATCGGACGGCGGTCGATTCGGCGACGCTGTTCGTGCCGGCGGACTCGGGCTTCCGCATTCGTCTGAAGCCGATGAGCGATCATGCCGTGCGCGTCGAATTACGGCTCGATGGACGCGTGGCCGACGTCATCGTGCTCGCGCCCGGGCAATGGAACGACGTCTACGTGCCGCGCCGCAGCGAACGCGCGCAGGCGCGCTTCTCGCGGCTCGACCTGCGCATCGTGACGCCGGCGGATCGGCCGGTCACGATCCGGATGACGAAGGTCGTTCCGGTTTCCTAGCCCGCGAGATCGCGAAGGCCTTCTCGCGGCGCTTCGCGGCCAGCCACTGCGGCTCCATCCATCGCTCCAGATCCGCGGTGTCGACGGTGCGGGCGCGCTGCACCTGTCGGCGATCGCGAAGCACGGACCGCAGTTCTCGCAGCGCCGCCCATTTCCCACGCAGCGCCGCCGCCCCGCGTCCCGCGCGGAGGTAATGGACCAGACCCGCCATCGAATAGACGACGTGCGAGAGCGCCGTCGAACGGAGCAGATCCGCCGGCGTGTTCTTCAGCCACGTCCACTCGAGATTGCGTTGCCCGTAGAACACTGCCGACGGACTCAGCGCGCCCAGCGATCCGCTGCCGGCATGCCGGACGACCGCGTCGGCGGCGTACCAGCACCGCAAGCCGCGCAGGCGCGCGCGATACGAGAGGTCCACGTCCTCGTGGACCATGAAGAAGCGCGGATCGAACCCGCCGAGCGACAGGAACGTGCCGCGCCGGATCATGAAGGCGCCGCCGCACGCGCCGAACACTTCCCGCGACGCCGCGGCGTCGGACGCGGCCCCGCCGTGGCCGTGCTTGAACGCGCCGCCGGCGCGCAGGTAGCCGTCGCCGGCGCTGTCGACGATGGAGGGATCGTCGAGAAACACGAGCCGCGAGGTGAAGAGCGCGCACTGCGGCTGCGTCTGCGCCGCCGTCCACAGCCGCGCGAGCCAGTCGCGATCCGCTTCCGTGTCGTTGTTCAGGAACGCGAGCCACTCGCCGGCGGCGTGGCGCGCGCCAACGTTGTTGCCCTCGGCGAATCCCAGGTTCGCGCCGGTCTCCACGATGCGGACGTCGGCGGCCGTGCGGCGGACCTCTTCGACCGATCCGTCGGTCGAGGCGTTGTCCACCAGCACGATCTCGAACGGCGGTGCGCCGCGCTGCGAGCGGAGCGCGCCGAGACATCCATGCAGCCATCGTCGTCCGTTGTAATTCAGCACGACGACCGAGACCGTGGCCCCCACGAAAAAAGCGTAACATGCGGCCCATACGCCGGGTCAGTTTCCTCCGCGTAGGCGGAAGGAACGCTGCGATCGCAGGGCTTCCGCCTGAAGGCGGAAGCTACTGGGTCGAGTGAGATCTCCGTCGCAAGGAAATCTCCGTAGCTTTCGCCTTTACGCGGAAGAGACGCTGCGGCGGAAGGAACGCCGCGATCGCAGGGCTTCCGCCTGAAGGCGGAAGCTACAAGGTCCAAAGAGATCGAAGCTCACTGAATCGTGACGCGCACGGTGCTCGCGGGCGCGAAGCCGCCGGTCACCGTCGAATACGCGAACACCGCGAGATCGTAGGTACCGGGCGGGAGACCGTTGACGTAGATCCCGTAGCTGCTCTTCTTGAAGCGCTCGCCGTACACCGCGGCGACGTCCGGGCGCGAGCCGCCGTAGGCGGCCACGCCAATCCAGATCGGATCGCCGTGGCGCGTGCCGCTATCGACGACCGGATACGCCCACACGTGCACGGTGTCGACGCCGCTGTCGATGTCGGAATCGAGATCGGCGGCCCAGCCCGCGACGAGGATGGGTGCGCCGGGCCTGACGACCGCGCCGCCGGGTTGACGCCCGACGTCGGCCGGTGAAGGGAGATCAATCACGATCTGCGGGCCGACGCGGCCCGTCCTCTTCGGGTTGAGGACGATCCGCACGTCCTGGCGCGAGGCGGCGCGGCCGCCGCGCCAGCGGACGAACGTGAAGTCGTAGCCGCCGAGAAAGCCGACGCCCGGCTGCCAGGTGAACACGCCGGACGCGGCGTCGAGATGCGATCCAATCGGCAGCGGCGAAATGCCGCCGGGCGTGCGCAGGTAGCCGGCGCAGGAGGACGCCGCGGTGCATCCGAGCTGCAGCTCGATGCGATCGAGCTCCTCAGACTGCACCGTCGTCACGCCGCCGAGCATGCGATACGTGCGATACGGCGCATCCAGCACGAAGCCCCGGCGCCCAGTCACGGGCCTCATGTCGACGGCTGCCGCGGCGACCTCGTCCTCGAGCGACGCCGCGCCGCCGATGCGCAGCGCCGCCGCGCGCGGCAGCTCCAGGATCCTCGGCGTGCTGACCACGGGCGAGGTCCCGGCCGGCGCCGCGTCGAGCACGACGCCGCTGTTCGACACCGTGAAGAAGCGGCTGCCCACGCCCGCGGCCTGGCCGTTGGTGGCGACGACACCCCAGGCGATCGTGTGCACGCCGTTCGAGAGCGTCGTGGTGTCGATCGGCAGGACCGCCACCGAGGAGGCCGTATTCGCGTAGCCGGTGGGAAACAGGCTCGCGATATCGCTGCGCGACGTCCACCCGGATGGCGTGCCGCGGACGGCGCCGTCGATGACGACGTTGACGGTGGCGCCGCCCGGGACGTCCGCGCGCGCCGCCGGCGCGAGGTTGCGGATCAGCGTCCACCCGAAGTTGTTGATGGTGCCGCTCACCATCGCACCCTGCGCCGGCGTATCGATCGCCCCGAACGGCGCGATCGACGACGCGTTGCTGCAGCTGATCGTCGGACCCGTGAGCATCGTGGTGTGGCCTTCGACATCGTCCACGAATGCCGTGAACCGGAACGCGCCGTTCCCCGCGTTCGGCAGGAAGTTCGTGAGCAGCAGATAGCCCCAGCCCGCGCGCGTGTTGCGCGGGAAGGCCGGATAGGTCGCGACGACATCGCTGCGCGCGCCGTCGACGAGCGTGGCATCGCCGACGAACACGAACCCGGCCGGCTCGCCCGCGACCGCATCGCGGAAGATGCGAACGCGCGAGACCTCCACGTCGTCGAGCGCCCAGCCGGTGACGGCAATCGAGCCGGTGACGCCGGCCGTGCCGTTGAGCGGCGAATCGAACGATCCGAACGGAGCCGCCGATACCGTGCCGTTGACGACGTTCAGCGTGACGGTGATCGTGAACGTGTTCGCGTTGCCTGCGCCGGTCAGCCCCACCGTCACCGTGCCTGTCTGCGTCGACGCCAGGCCCTGCACGAACTGGACGTCGATCGTCAGGACGCCGGAGCCGGTGCCGTTCGCCGGCGTGACGGTCAACCAGGGCCGATTCGATGCCGCGGTCCACGTCACCGTGCCGGTGCCGGCGCCCTGCGTCAGACGTACGGTCTGCGCCGAGGTCTTGCTCGGCAGGGTCACGAAGTTGTTGGTGGCGCCAAAGACGAGCGACGTGCGATCGATCGCGAACGCCGGTCCGGTGCCGTTCTGATTCACCGTCAGCGTCTGCCCGCCGATCGTGACCGTGCCGCTCCTGAACGACGCCGACGCATTCGCCTGCACGTTGAGGGTGATGTTTGCCGTCCCGCTGCCGCTCGTCGCACCGCTGACCGTGATGAAACTGGCGCCGCTCGTGGCCGTCCACGCGCAGCCGGCCGGCGCGGTCAATTGAATGCTGCTCGCGGCGCCGGCCGCGGGGACCGTGAGCGTCGACGGACTCAGCGTATAGATGCACGCCCCCGCTCCGGCGGCGGTCGTCCACCCCATGTCCCTGAACATGCCGAGCATGATCGGACCGGGCGTGTGGATCGACTCGGCCATGCCGATGGCATGCGTCATCAGCGAATTGATGGTGCCTGCGGGATACGTGGCATCGTCGAGATGCGAATAGGACGAGCCCGGGTCGAACGTGGCTGGCGCGTACAGCTTCGGACGGCCGCCGGCTCCGGCAGCAGCGACGCCGTTGCTACCAAACCAGAACAGCGCGTTGCTCTGAAGCGCGCTCGCAAGCTGAGTGGAGCTGTTCGGATAATTCAGAATGCTCGTGCCCGCGTTGTCCTGCACGAACGCGTCGTAGATGAATGGCAGCCCCTGCGATCCGATGGTTCCTACGCCGCCGCTGACGCTTCCGGAGCCGAAGAAGCCAAGCCCGTGTCCGAGCTCGTGCAACACGACTGACTCGAAGTCGACGGACCCACCGGGCGTTGCGCCGTCGGTTCCGAAATACCAGCTTGCAGCGCTATTGAATTGCGCGTCGATATGGCTGGCGGCAGGATCCGGGAAATGCCCGCCAAGGTCCTGGCCCGAGAGACTGTTGGCCAGCGGAAACGGATAGAACGTGCTGACGCGCGGTTGATTGGCGAACCCGTCGACGAGCGAAGACCCCGCCTGTCCGAGCAGGTCAGACCTGCCGAAATTCGTAAACGACGCGTCGATGACAATCGGCACGCTGCTCTGCACCTGCTGCTGCCAGATGTCGACCGCGGCCTGGAACGCCGTCTTCGCCTGCGGGTTGGCATTGAAGCCGGCATCGTAGTTCACCGTAATCGTCGACAGGATCATCGACGTCGTCAGCCCGAAGCGGCTCCGCGTGACCGGCGCGCCGACGCTGGTGAACTTGTCGTGCGGATCGAGATAGATCCGGCAGATCGGGGTCGTGACGCGCCGCGCCGCGGCGGCGATCGGGGCGACGCCGTGCGGCCACGAAACGAGCACGAGCGCAGCCACACACGCAGACGGCGCCGCCAGGCGGAGTACACGCATCAAACGCATCTGAAATCCCTTGTCGGGGCTCAGGAGAGAGTTGTCAGGGAGGCCCCTATTGTCGCGCTCCCCGCGCGGATCCGTCAAGCAAATCGGGACTTCCGCCTGAAGCGGAAGCTGCCACCTCGAGCGGACGCGGCCACCTGAAGCGCAGCTACGCCACGAGAGTCACGTAAACAGTTACCGGTTGTCCACGGTGAAAAACCGGCTGCCCACGCCCTGCGCGTTCCCGGCGCTGTCCACGACGCCCCACGCGATCGTGTGCACGCCGTTGGCGAGCCGCGTCGTGTCGAGCACGAAGACCCCGACCGCGCCGCCGCTGTTCTGGTAGCCCGGGAAGAGGCCGGCGATATCCGATCGGAAGTTGTTGTAGGCCGGATGGCCGAGCGGCACGTCGTCGACGAAAACGGTGATAGTCGAGCCGTCGGTGGGAATGATGTTCGGCTGCGGCGTCAGGGCCCACCCGAAATTCACGATCGTGCCGGAGACCGTCGCGCCCTGCGCCGGCGTGTCGATCGTGCCGAAGGGCCGCGTCGCCGCGCTGTTCTGTCCGGCGATGCGACGGCTGCCGAGCAGCGCCGTACGCCCGTCGACGTCGCGGGCGAAGGCCCACAACGTGAACAGCCCGTTGCCGCCGTTCGGGAGGAAGTTCGAGAGCAGCATGTATCCCCAGCCCGCCTTGTCGGCGAGCGGACTGGTGGCGAACGTTTTCTGGACGTCGGGCCGCGCGCCGGCAACGAGCGTCGCGGTGCCGAGGAACACGAGCCCGTTCGCATCGGTCGGCTCGCCAGGAGCCGGCGATCGATAGATGTCGACGCCGGCAATGCCGAAGTCATCGACGGCCCATCCGGTCACCGGCACTTCCCCGCTCACCGCCGCGTTCTCGATCGGCGTGTCGAACGATCCGACCGGTGCCGCGGTTGCGCCCGCGCTCTTCACCTGCACGTCGACGTTCAGCGTTGTCGGCGCGTAGCCCGCATCGCTGGACGTCAGGACGATGGTTCCGGACAGCGGACCTGGAGCATAGCCCTGCGCCTTCGGCGCGACGGTGAAGCCGTGTCCGTCCGGCGTCAGCGCGACGTCGAGGAACGGCGACGCGGAGGCGATCGTCCAGGCCGGCGATTCGCCGGGCGCGCCCGACACGTTCACCGTCTGTGCCGGGGTGCGCCGCGTGCCGTCGGCGGTCGTGGCGGCGAATACAGGGGAACGGCTCAACGAGAGCGGGATCACGCGGATCCGCGCGACGAGCTCGCGCAGCGCGACCTCGAATCCCGTGTTCTCGACTGGAAAGTCCGCGCGCATCCATGCGAACGGAACCAGCAGCGACGGCCGGTAGCGCTCGACGAGCGGCATCTCGTCGCGGTAGGCGCTGACGTCGCCGTTCACCGGCAGCGACGGGTTCCATTCGAAGATGCCCCAGCGCACGCCCCGCTTCGCGATCTCCGGGCCGACGCCGGCCAGCGTGCGGAACATCGTGCCGTTCTGGTTGGCGTTGAACGAGGTGATGCCGAGCGATCCGTACGGCGCGACGTCGGCGGTCCAGTACGGACTCGCGGAGGTGTCGAGACGCAGATCGGGATTGGAGGGCGTGAACCCGAACAGGTAATCGGCGGGAATCTGATCGGTGAACCAGCGGTCGGCCGGAACGGTGGCGCCGGACGCCGGGTCCGCCGACGTGGTGATCCATTTCGCGAAGTCGCGGTTGTGCCGCCAGACCAGGGACTGACGGAACAGATCCCAGACGTCGTACCACGGGTTGCCGCGCGCGCGAACGCGGGGCGCGTCGAAGCCGGCGGGAATCTGCGCCGGCACCGGACTCCAGCCGGCCGCGGCGTACGCCGATGCGGGAATCGCGTGCGGATCCGGCGAGATCGCGTCGCTCAGCGACCAGTCGTAGTGCTCCAGGCTCCACGTCTCGAAGGCCGTCCCGAAGTCGCCGTTCAACGTGTGCCCGTCGCCGTTCGAGTCGACGTTCGGTGCCGCGTCGCCGGCGTACCGGCCGCTGGCGGCATAGGCTTCCGCCGCGAACGCGCCGCCCGGCGCGTATTCCCCCGCGGATCGCAGCCAGTCGCGGAACTCCGCAATCGCGAACGGCGAGTAGTCGGCGATGATCGTGTCCGCCGGTGTCGCCGCGCCGCCGAACTGAAACGACTTCTCGAACGACATCTCGATCTCGCCGTCGCCGCTGGCGGCCACGAGCGTGTCGGGATGCGCGAGCATCCGCGCCGCGAGCCCCCGCCCCAGCTCTCGAATGAACGCCTGCTGCAGCCGGTCCTGCTTGCGGGCGTAGCGCGAGAACGTCGTCCATCCGGCGGCGAGCGAGCCGTCCGCATGCCATTGCATGTTGCGGCGGTCTTCCGCCTGCGCGGCGGCCTGCGCGGGATCCAGGCCGCTGCGGATCGCGGTCAGGAACGAGAGACAGAGTGGAATCCCGTTCGCTTCCGCGCGCGCGATCGCGAGATCGACCTGCGCGAACGTTCCCGCCAGTGCGCCGCGCACCGCTGCCGCGTCGGCGGGATCGGCCGCGGTCATGACGATGTTGACGTAGGTCGTGAAGCCGACCCGCACGCGCGGTCCTTCGCCGATGCGCGCGCGGAGCTGCTGCACCTGCTGCGCCACGGTGTCGTCGGAGACGGTCAGGAAGTCGGGCCACTGCGGCAGGATGTAGGTGATGCGTCGATCGATCGGCGCCACGCCCTGCGCGCGCGGCACCGGCGCGGAGAGCAGGACTAGCGCCGCGACCGCGAGCGTCGCGGCCCCAGGTCGGATGAGCTGTCGCATGAAGATGGGTTTATTGTAGCGCGCGGTTGCCGCCGTCGACCGGGGGTGTCAGCAGCAGCAACCGGTTCGAATCATTCCCACGCAGGGCCGGTCTTCAGACCGCCGGGCTGAGGCGCGGATCCGTGGTCGTTCGAAGCGCGCGAGCCACGACACGTCGATCGTTGTCCGTGTCCAGCCGTGCGCATCCGGGTGGATCAGTTCACGACGAAGAACCGGCTGCCGATGCCGGCCACCTGGCCCCCGCTATCAAAGGCGACGACGGCAATCGTGTGCAGGCCCTTCGCAAAATCCGCGGTGTCGATCCTGAACCGGAACCCTGACGCCGCCGCATCGACGGGCCCGGACGCGCCGCCAAGCGCCGATGCAACATCCGGTCGCGCGAGGCCGTAGAGCGCGGTGCCGATGATCTGCCCGTCGTAGACGACCTGCACACGGGTGATCCTCGACGGCCGCGGCGCGGCCGCCCATCCGCTGATCGTCAGGACCCCCGACGCGGTCGCGCCCGACCCCGGCACGTCGATCGTGCCGAACGGCAGGTTCGCCGTCGCATTGTTCAGCGTCACGGTGCGCGAGCCGATGACCGTCTCGCGTCCTTCCGCGTCGCGCGCGACGGCATGGAAGGTGACCGTGCCGTT
>JABFWM010000668.1 GCA_013362195.1 Acidobacteriota bacterium | reverse complement strand
ACCTCGAGCCGGTCTGGCGCCGCCCCCAGCGCGACCGCCCGCCCGGACAGATCCGCGCTGCAGGCGGTCACGAACCCGGCGCGCTGAAAGACACGGCGCGCCACCGCCCGCGCCGGCGCGACGCGCTCGGCGACGAACACGTCAGAGCCGTGAAGGCTCACCACCAGCGGAAGGCGCGGCCCTGCGGCGGCGGCAATCGCCCCGCCGGGCACGACCCAGTGCCCGTGCATGATGGTCGCGCGCCGCTTCCCCGCGACGCGCATGGCCTTGAACCACCCCGCCGTCATCGCGAGCGGCGCCGCGATCCACGCCGCGCCGCGCAGGCGTACGTCCGCGCGCATGCCGGCGGCCTCGCCGAAGACGTTGAGCGCGCGCAGCGGCGCGTACTTGAAGAAGTGGACGAAGACGCCGTGTTCCTCACGGCCGCGGGTGACGAGCGGGTGCCACGGCGCGACGATGTGGACTTCGTGTCCGCGCGCGGCGACGCTCGCCGCGATCGGTTCCATGAACGTGCCGACGCTGTCGCCCGGAAATCTCGGGTACGACGTCGTCACCATCACGACGACGTGAGGCATCGGCTAGGAGCCGGAGCCCCGGAACACGAGCCGCCACGGCATGACGAGCGACTCGAGCAGGACGCCCGACGAGAGCTTCGACTGACCCTGCCGCCGCTCCACGAAGATGATCGGCACCTCGCCGATGCGCATGCCGAGGCGGCTCGCGTTGTAGAGCATCTCGACGAGAAAGGCGTAGCCGTCCGACACCATGCCGGCGATGGGGAGCCGGGCGAGCGCCTCGCGCCGCCAGCAACGGAACCCGCTCGTGCAGTCGGAAGGCGAGAGGCTGGTGATCAGACGGATGTAGCGATTCGCAAACGCGCTCAGAAAGATCCGGTGCAGCGGCCAGTTGACGACGCTGACGCCGTTCAGATATCGCGATCCGATCACCAGATCGTTGGTGGCGGCGGCGGCGACGAGTTCCGGCAGGTACTCGGGATTGTGGGAGAGGTCCGAGTCCATCTGGCAGATGTAGTCGGCCGTGCCTTCCGTCAGCGCGCGCAGCAGGCCGTCGATGTAGGAGCGGCCGAGGCCGCGCGGCCCGGTGCGGTGCATCACTTCGACGCGTCCCGGGTGCTGGCGCGCGAGATCGTCGGCGATCGCGCCGGTGCCGTCGGGCGATCCGTCGTCGACGATCAGCAGCCGGTAGCCGTCGTGCTTCAGGACGCCGGCGGCGAGCAGCGGGAGGTTCTCTCGTTCGTTATACGTCGGGACGACGACCAGTATGTTCATGCGAGCGCAGCGCCGCGAGCGTTGCGGCCGAGACGATCAGCGCGGGATCGATCACCGGAATGCGGAATCGCTCCTGCGGAAAAAAGAGCATGCTGACGAGCACCGTCGAGGCGGCCATGAGCCAGAGCGCGGCCGGAGCACGATCGGGACGGAGGCGCACCGCCCCGACGAGCGCGGCCGGCAGCAGGACCAGATAGGCGCCGGCCGACGCGATCACGTACTTCGTCGAGTGTAGCGTATACGACGGGCCGATCGGTACGACGGCATAGAACGCCTTGCGGGCGAGCAGCGCCGCCCACGGCAGCGGATGCGCGCGAATCCACGCGAAGGCGTCGCGATAGTAGAGCGGCTCGCGCGCTTCGGGCGTGAGGTCGGCGTGCTGGCGGCGGAACTCGAGCTCCGCGCGTTTGAGGTCGGGATTGGCCGCCAGATCGCCTTCGCCGCGTGCGAGCGGATGGTTGCCGGTCCAGAACGTCACGCCGCCTTCGGAGGCGACGAGGACGAAGCGTCCGTAGACGCGCAGGTTGCGGACGGTCCAGGGCGCGACCACGGCGAGCGCGATGAGGGTGAAGAGGCACGCGGCGGCGACCCGCCGTCGCCGGAGCAGCCACGCGGCGTAGACGGGGACGAAGAGGAGCAGCGCGGGCCGGATCAGGATGCCGACGCCGGTCAACGCGGCGCCGGAAAGGGGGACAGTCACACTTACGGGCGGAAGGGGCAGAGTCACCGGTGCCCGTGCCGAACTCTCGGAAAGTGTGACTGTCCCCCTTTCCGGCGCCGGAACTGTGACTGTCACCGTTCCCAGCGCCCACGCCGCCGCCAGCGCAACCGTGGAGTACACCGTCTCGCTCAGCGCATACGCCGGCATGAACACCAGCGGCGGATACACCGCCGCGATCGCCGCCGCCGCCACCGCCGCCCGCGCGCCGCCCGCGCGGCCCGCCATCAGCGCAATCAGCCAC
>JABFWM010000021.1 GCA_013362195.1 Acidobacteriota bacterium | reverse complement strand
CGCCCCACCGGAGAGGTGGTGCGCTGCGCTGCCGCCAGCGACGCGCGGAACCTGCCGGCAAGACACGCGCACTCGGCGGCGCGCGCCGCACACCCCGTGGTCGTACGTTCTCCCGCTTTCTGCAGCTCCTCGGCGGCCCACTCCGGCTTGCCCGCGCGTTCGTAGAGCTCGGCGATCGACCGGTGCAATCCGCCGACGGGCGGGCCGGCCGCCAGCACGCGCCTGTAGATCGCGAGCGCCGCCGGAAACTTCACCTGCGTCACGGCGACGTCCGCGACGACGAGCTCGATCAGCGGCGAGTCGGGCGCGTCTCGCTGCAGCGCGGCGAGCGCCTCCTCGGCAATCCCTTCGTAGCTGCGCGCGAGTCCGTACCACGCCTTCGGGTTCTGCGGCTGCAGCGTCGTCAGCGTGGCGTAGCTCGCGGCGGCCTTTGCAAACTGGTCGGTCTCGAGACAGGCGCGCGCCAGCATCTCGCGCGCATCGGCGTTCCCGGGAAGCGCCGTCACCGCGCGCCGGAGCGGAACAATCGCATCGGTGGCGCGGCCAAGATCCAGAAGCGCCGCGCCGAGGAACAACGATGCCGGCGCAAGCGACGGCTGGATGCGGGCCGCCTTCTGGAGCGGCGCCAGCGCCTCGCGCGCCTGGCCGGCCATGTAGCGCGCCATGCCCAGGTTCATCAGCAGCCCGGCGTCCCCGGGACGCGCCGACGCGAGCTCCTCGTAGATCGATGCGGCCTGGTCGTAGCGTCCGCCGTCCATCGCGGCCGACGCTTCCGCCGCGCGCGCGGCGAGCGCGCTGGTCTGCCCGGTGTCGGTTGTGGTGCGCTGAAGAGGACGGGCGGTCTGGCCGGACGCGAGCCCGCACGAGATGAGGAGTGCGGCCACTCCGCACGATGCGCGGGCCCGGGTGGTCATTCGGATGCGGTCGTTGGAGGGCGAGGAGTCCGTTCGACTGCTTCGCCCACCTTCGACGCCTTCCCTTTTAGAACTGGAAGCGGAGGCCGAGCCGAATCTGGCGCTCGCCGCTTCCGAAGTCGCGCGAGTTGTTCCCGACATCGAAGGTCCGGCCGAACGTGCCGCTGTTCACGTTGCTGTCCGGATTGCCCCACCGCGGGTGGTTGAACAGGTTGAAGAACTCGACGCGGAACTCCGCGCGCTTGCTCGTCGCCGCGAACGGGAAGGCCCGGAACAGCGAGAAGTCGACGTTCCAGTAGCCCGGCCCCCGGAACTGGTTCCGGCCGGTGTTGCCGAGCGACGTGCCGGTCGGCTGACTGAACGGCGCCGGATCGAAGTAGAACCCGTCGTCGCCGTGCTTGCCAACCACCTTGTAGGTCCCATTCAGGTTCGCGGTCTGCTGGTTGCCGCCGGGCATGTTCAAGCCGGCGCCGTCCGCGACAATCGTGAACGGCGTGCCTGACACCGCGCTGTAGATGCCGTTGATCTGCCAGTCGCCGAGCACGGCGCGGGCCGCCTTGTTTCCAGATCCGCCCTTCGTCTTGTAGGGCAGTTCGTAGAGGAACGCCATCTGGAACATGTGCGGCCGATCGTAGCCGGCGAGCGCATAGTTGCGGCTGCGGAGGCTCGGCGCATTCCACGCCAGCCCCGCCCACCCGTCGTCGTCGGTCTCGTTCTTCGCGCGCGACAGCGTGTAGGCGCCCTTCAACAGCAGGCCGTTCGTGAACGGACGGTTGATCGCGACCTGCAGCGAGTGGTAGCGCGACTTCGTGATCGGTCCCCAGAGCAGGACGTCGTTGGTCCGGCCGAGCGTGTTGAAGAACGGCTGGCTCGCGGCGCCGCCGCCGGGCACGTCCGAGGAGTTCGCGTTGATGTCGGCGAAGCCGCCGTTCTTCGCGGTGCCGACATACGCGACGTCGACCGCGAGATCGTAGGGCAGGCGGCGTTCGACCGCGAGGTTCCACGAGTGAATGCGGCTGCGCGACACGTCGGCCATCGGCGTGCGCATCAGATATTCGTTCGGCAGCGACAGCACGCCCTGACTGAGGTCCGGTCCGTTGATATCCGGGATCCCCTGCTCGAACGTGGTCACCCAGCCATAGGGATCGGTCGCGAAGTAATCGGCCGCGAGCGTCAGCGGATAGAACCCGCGCAACGGGCGCGAGAACGGCAACGGGTTGTAGGTGATGCCGTAGCCGGTGCGGAAGACCGTCGCGTCGTTGATGCGGTAGACCGCGCCGAGACGCGGCGCGATCAGCGCTTTGCTGACCTTGATGCCGAGATTGCCGCCAAGCTGCACGTTGAGCGCCCGCAGCT
>JABFWM010000028.1 GCA_013362195.1 Acidobacteriota bacterium | reverse complement strand
GCGTTTGGGGGTGGGGCCCCAAACGCGATTGATTAATGCAGACATGAAGTTCTCAATCATCTCCGGCGATGGCATCGGCAAAGAGGTCACAGCGGAGGCCCTGAAGGTACTGACCCGCGTCGCGGACGTCCACGGACGGCGATTCGAGTTCGAGCACCTGCCGTGGAGCGCCGAGTACTATCTCGAGAGCGGCGTCACGATCCCGCCGAACGGCTACGCGATGCTGCGCGACGACTTCGACGCGATCTTCGTGGGCGCGCTCGGCGATCCGCGCGTGCCCGACAATCGCCACGCCCGCGACATCCTGCTCGGCACGCGCTTCGAACTGGACCTCTACGTCAATTACCGCCCGGTCGCGCTGCTCGACGCGCGGTTGTGTCCGCTCAAGGCGCGGCAGCCGGCCGACGTGAACTTCGTCGTGTTCCGCGAGAACACCGAGGGCCTCTACGTCAGCGTCGGCGGCCGCTTCAAGGCCGGCACCGAGGACGAAGTCGCGATCCAGGAGGAGCTGAATACGTGGAAGGGCGTGCACCGGATCGTCCGCTATGCGTTCGAGTTCGCGAAGGCGCGCGGCCTCACGAAAGTCTGCATGGCGGACAAGAGCAACGCGATGCAGCAGGGGCATGCGCTGTGGCAGCGCGTCTTCAGGGAGGTGGCCGCCGGATATCCCGGGATCGCGCCGACGCACTACTACATCGATGCGCTCGCGATGTACATGGTGCTCGACCCGGCGCAGTTCCAGGTCATCGTCACCAACAACCTGTTCGGCGACATCATTACGGATCTCGGGGCGGCGCTGCAGGGCGGGCTCGGCATGGCCGCATCCGGCAACATCCATCCGGGCCGGACGTCGATGTTCGAGCCGGTGCACGGGTCCGCACCGAAGTTCGCGGGGAAGAACGTCGCCAACCCGATCGGCGCGATCGCGTCCGCCGCGCTGATGCTCGAGACGCTGGGGCTGACGACGGAGGCGGCGGCGATCACCGCCGCGATCGCGAAGGCCGTGCGCGACCATCAGGTCACTGCCGACGCCGGCGGAACGCTCGGCACCAGGGAAGCTGGCGCCTACATCACACAGGCGATACGCTGAGACGAGCCACGGCCGCATGCACGAAGCTCACGAAGAAAGACGCACGAAGGGGACGAAGACCACGAAGGCAAAGAACAACACCCATGAATGAGATTTACATGCTCGGCGGCGCGCGGACGCCGATGGCGGAATACACCGGCAGGTTGAAGGACTTCTCCGCGCTCGACCTGGGCGCCATCGCGGCGCGCGCGGCCATGGAACGGACGGGGATCACGCCCGAGGGGATCGATCACGTCGTCTTCGGCAACGTCCTCCAGACCAGCGCCGACGCGGTCTATGGGGCGCGTCACGTCGGATTGAAGGCGGGCGTGCCGGTGGAGGTGCCCGCGCTGACCGTGAATCGTCTCTGCGGCTCGGGCATTCAGGCCGCGATCAGCGGCGCGCACATGATCGCGCTCGGCGAGGCGGACGTGGTGCTGACCGGCGGCATGGAGAGCATGAGCCAGGCGCCGCACGTCATTCGCGGACTCCGCAGCGGCCTCCGGCTCGGACAAGGGCACCTCGAAGACACGCTCTGGTCGGCGCTGCTCGACACGCATTGCGGCTGCACGATGGCCGCGACGGCGGAGAACTGCGCGGCCAGGTACGACGTGAGCCGGCAGGAGCAGGACTGCTACGCGATCCGCAGCCAGCAGCTGGCCGACAAGGCGTGGCGCGAGGGCCGGCTGAAAGAAGAAGTCGTGGCGGTCGAGATCACCTCGCGCAAGGGCGTCGAGGTGTTCGCGCAGGACGATCACATGCGGCCCGAGACCAGCATGGACGCGCTCGCGAAGCTGCCTCCGGCGTTCAGCAAGAACGGCTGCGTGACGGCGGGCAATGCCAGCGGCATCGTCGATGGCGGTGCGGCGTTGCTGCTCGCGTCCGAACGCGCGGTGAAGGCCCGCGGCCTGAAGCCGATCGCGAAGCTGACCCACTGGGCGACGGTTGGCGTCGACCCGACCGTGATGGGCATGGGGCCGGCGCCGGCCACGCGCAAGGTGCTCGAGAAGGCGGGCCTGTCGCTGAAGGACATCGATCTGATCGAGGTGAACGAGGCGTTCGCCGCGCAGTACCTGTCGGTCGAAAAGGAACTCGGCCTGGATCGCGATCGCGTCAACGTCAACGGCGGCGCGATCGCGCTCGGCCATCCGCTCGGCATGCCCGGCACGCGGCTGCTGCTCACGCTGACGATGGAGCTGCGGC
>JABFWM010000332.1 GCA_013362195.1 Acidobacteriota bacterium | reverse complement strand
AGGACACGGTCCCCGACGCGCACGTCGTCAACGGCGACGCGCTCTTCCACGCCGCCGCGCAGACGCACGGCGTCAGCCGGCGCGAGATCCATCAGCGCGCTGATCGCGCCACGCGCGCGCTCCATGGCGCGCGCTTCGAGCAGCTGTGCGAGGGCGAACAGGAACACGACCGACGCCCCTTCGCCCCATTGCCCGAGCAGCATCGCGCCGGCGACGGCGACCAGCATCAGGACGTTGATGTCGAGGGCCAGCGATCGTGCCGCATGGATCGCGCGGCGCACGGTATAGGCGCCGCCCGACAAAATCGCGAGCGCGTAGACGGCAACGGCCGCGCGGCGATCGACCCCCGCGTAGTCGAGCGCGAGCCCGGCGCCGACGGCCATGCCGGAAACGAGGACAAAGGTCAGGCGCGTGGCCGCGCTCGGCGCGCCGCCGATCGGCTGTTCGTGTTCGAGCCACGCGCGCATCCCGGTTTGCGCAACCGCCTCGGCAATCGCCGACGTACTGAGCTTCGCGGCGTCGTACTTGATCGTGACGCGCTGGCCCAGGACGTCGGCGGCGAGCGCCTCGAGTCCGGCCAGCTTCTTCAGCCGCCGCTCGAGGATCGCGACTTCCTCGTGGCAGTCCATCCCTTCGACTTTGAAGACGGACTCCGCGTGGACTTCGCAGACCTGGCACGCGGCCATCAGCGGCGCTCCTCGGTGACGTGCCGCAGGCCCTGCTGAAAGAGGCTGAGGATGTGCCGATCGTCGAGCGTGTAATACACCTGGCGCCCGGCGCGGCGCGCGCGCACGAGCCGCATGTTCCGGAGCAGCCGCAGCTGGTGCGACACCGCCGATTCGCTGATCTCGACGAGCGACGCGATATCGCACACGCACAGCTCGCCGCCCGCGAGCACTTCGATGATGCGGACACGGGTCGGATCGCCGAGGACGCGGAACGTTTCGGCGAGCGCCTCGGCGGCGCCCGCGGGGATCAACCGGGCGCGGCGCGCTTCGGTGGCGTTCGGGTCGAGGTGCTCGACGTCGCAGGGCGCCTCGGACGCCAGCGTCAGCTTGGAAGGTTCGGCCATGATCTCTGAATATATGAACACATGCTCAGGTATCAGTCAACAGCCCCGCGCGTGTGCCGACGTCCCGCGAGGTCCGGCTCGGTCGGCGGATGCCGCGCCCGACCGTCGCCGGCCATGCGGCGTCTGACGCAGGTCCCTTGACATGATTTTCCGCGTCCCGTTAGGATCCGGGTTTGGCCCCCTTATAAGCTTTCTGCTCTATAGATTAGGGAGAACTCTGCGTGATCGAGGTCCAACACCTCACGAAGCGGTACGGCCGAGTCACGGCCGTCGACGACGTGAGCTTCCGCGTCGAGCGCGGCGAAATTCTGGGCTTTCTCGGCCCGAACGGCGCCGGCAAGACCACCACCATGCGCATCCTCACGGGCTACATGCCCGCCTCGGAAGGACGCGCGACCGTGGCCGGGTTCGACGTCTTCGAGCACCCGCTCGAGGCCAAGCGCCGCACCGGCTATCTCCCCGAGACGCCGCCGCTCTATCCCGATATGACGGTGCGCGAGTACCTCGATTTCGTCGCGCGCATCAAAGGGGTGTCGTCGAACGAGCGGCGCACCCGCGTCGAGGCCGTGATGCGCCGCACCCGCGTCTCCGACATGGCGTCGCGGCACTGCGGGAAGCTCTCGAAGGGCTATCGTCAACGGGTCGGCCTCGCGCAGGCGATCCTGCACAACCCGGAAGTGCTGATCCTCGACGAGCCCACGGCGGGCCTCGATCCGAAGCAGATCATCGAGACGCGCGATCTCATTCGCGGCCTCGCGGGCGATCACACGATCGTCCTGAGCACGCACATCCTCCCCGAGGTGTCGCAGACCTGCCAGCGCGTCGTCATCATCAACAAGGGGCGGGTGGTCGCGGTCGATACCCCGGAGAACCTGACCGCGCGCCTGCAGGGGGCGGAAACGTTGTACGTGCACGTGGACGCGCCCGGCGCCGACGTGACGTCAGCGCTCGCCGCGCTCCCCGGCGTGACGCGCGTGCAGCCGGCCGAGATGCGCGCGAGCGGCGCCTATGAAGTGGAGAGCGAGCGCGGCCGCGACGTCCGCCGCGATCTCGCGCGCGACATCGTGACGCGCGGATGGGGCCTGCTGGAGCTGCGGCCCATGCGCATGAGCCTCGAGGACGTGTTCCTCCAGGTGACGACCGAGGAACCGGCGGCCGCCGCACCGGAGAGCGCCGCCACGCCTGAGGAGGCGCCCCGTGCGTAACATCATGGCGATTGCCGGCAAGGAGCTGCGCTCCTACTTCGCGTCGCCGATTGCCTACATCATCATCGGCTTCTTCGCGCTGCCCTTCGGCGTCTTCTTCTACCTGTATCTCGACGCGTTCCTGCGCCAGAGCATGCAGATGGCGCAATACGGCGGCAACATGAACGTCAACCAGCAGGTGATCCGGCTGGTGCTGCAGAACGCGTCGGTGATCATCCTCTTCGTGATGCCGATGATCACGATGCGCACCTACGCCGAGGAGAAGCGGTCGGGGACGGTGGAGCTGCTGCTGACCTCGCCGGTGACCGACCTGCAGATCATCATCGGCAAGTTCCTCGGCGCGCTCGGCCTCTACATCGCGATGCTGCTGGTGACGCTGCTCTACGTGGCGATTCTCTTCGTCTACGGCAATCCCGAATGGCGGCCGCTGGTGGCCGCGTATCTGGGGCTGCTGCTGATGGGCGGCGCGTTCCTGTCGATCGGCCTGTTCATCTCGAGCACGACCGACAATCAGATCGTCGCCGGCATCATCTCGTTCGTGGTGTTCCTGCTGCTGTGGATCATCGGCTGGTTCGCCGAGAGCGCCGGACCGACGATCGGGCCGTTGACGTCGTACCTGTCGATCACCGAGCACTTCGAGGATTTCGCCAAGGGCATCGTCGATACGAAGCACGTGCTGTACTACGCGAGCCTGATCACGTTCGGGCTGTTCCTGACGGCGAAGTCGGTCGACTCCGAACGGTGGCGAGGCTGACCATGCTGAAGCGCATCCTCGGACTTCTCGGCTGGCTCGGCGTCGTCCTCGTCTTCTCGGCGGTGGCGATCCGCTTCACGAAACCGGAGTGGCAGCAGTACTACAACGCGCTGGCGATCGCCGGCCTGGTCTGCACGCTGCTCTACATCCTCAGCCAGTGGCGCGAGATCGGGCAGGCGTTTGCCGGACGGCAGGCGCGCTTCGGCACGCTGGCGGCCGCCAGCATCGTCGTCGTCCTGGCGATTCTGGCGGCGATCAACTACATCGCGAACCGGCACAACAAGCGCTGGGACCTGACCGCGGCGAAGCAGTTCTCGCTGTCGGATCAGACGCGAAAGGTCCTTGGCGATCTGAAGGAACCGGTCCGCATCAAGGTGTTCGCGCTCGCGAACGAGTTCGACCGCTATCGCGACCGGCTCGACGAGTACACCTACGCGAGCAAGCAGGTGGCGGTCGACTACATCGATCCGGAGAAGAAGCCGGCCGTCGCGCAGCAGTACGGCGTCACCAGCACCGGCACGATCCTGTTCGAATACAAGGGGCGCAACGAGAAGGTCACCTCCGACAGCGAGCAGGATCTGACGAACGCGCTGATCAAGGTCATTCAGGGCCGCCAGCCCAAGGTCTACTGGGTGCAGGGCCACGGCGAGAAGGATTCGGTGGGGGCCGAGCGCAGCGGCTACAACAGCATCAACAGCGCGCTGACGTCGGCGAACTTCGTCACCGACAAGCTCGTGCTCGCCCAGCAGAAGGACGTGCCGGCGGATGCGGACGTGGTGATCGTCGCCGGACCGAAAACCGATTTCCTGCCGCCGGAAGCCGACATGGTGCGCCGGTATCTCGCGCGCGGCGGCAAGCTGATGCTGATGCTCGACCCGGTGCTCAAGCCCGACGCGCCGCAGCTCGCGGCGCTGCAGACGCTCGCGAAGGACTGGGGCATCACGGTCGGCAACGACGTCGTCCTCGACGTCAGCGGCATGGGGCAATTGATCGGCACGGACGAATCGGTGCCGGTGGCGGCGAGCTATCCGCCGCATGCGATCACCGAGAACTTGCGCCTCCTGACCGCGTATCCACTCGCGCGATCGGTGACGCCCACCGAAGGCGGCGCCAACGGTCACACGGCGCAGCCGCTCGTCGAAACGAGCCGCAGCAGCTGGGCGGAAACGAATCTGAAGAGCCTCACCGGCGGCCAGCCCGCGAAGCTCGACGAGGGCGACAAGCAGGGGCCGGTGACGCTGGGCGCGGCCGTCTCCGCGCCGATCGCCGACGCCGCGGCAAAGCCGATCGATCCGAAGCTGCAGGCCGAGAAGGACCGCAAGCCGGAAACGCGCGTCGTGGTGTTTGGCGACTCCGACTTCGCGAGCAATGCCGCGCTCGGCGTCCCCGGTAATCGCGACCTGTTCCTGAACGCGGTGAACTGGCTCGCACAGCAGGAGAACCTGATCGCGATCCGGCCGCGGGATCCCGAAGACCGTCGCGTGACGATGACGGCGGATCAGGCGCGGCGGGTCTTCTACCTGACCGTGCTGATCGTGCCCGGGCTGATCCTGCTCGCGGGCGTGCAGACCTGGTGGCGGAGGCGCTAGGCATGCGGGGCATTCGATCCTTCGTGGTGCTGCTCGTCGTCGCGCTTGGACTTGGCGCCTACCTCTATTTCGTCGAGTCGAAGCGCGAGCCCGGCGACGGGAAGAAGAACGAGAAGGTCTTCGCCGGCGTCGAGTCCGACAAGATCGAACGGGTGACGGTGAAGTCGGAGAAGGGGGAGACCGCCACCGTCGAAAAGAAGTCCGGGACGTGGCACCTGACGCAGCCGGTGGCGGCGGACGCGGATCCGGGTGAGCTCTCCGGCATCACCACGAATCTCTCCACGCTCGAAGTGCAGCGCGTCGTCGACGAGCAGGCGACCGATTTCAAGCAGTACGGCCTCGATCCGCCCCGCGTCGAAGTCGCGTTCAAGGCGGGCGATCGGGAACGGCGCCTGCTCATGGGACAGAAGACGCCGTCGGGCACCGATCTCTACGCGAAGCTGCCCGATAAGCCGCGCGTCTTCCTCATCTCGTCGTATCTCGACACGACGTTCAACCGCACGCCATTCGACCTGCGCGACAAGTCGGTCTTGAAGGTGGAGCGCGACAAGATCGACGCCGTCGAGATCACGACGCCCGAGCGGTCGATCAGGATCGCGAAGGCCGGCGGCGACTGGCGCCTCAAGGCGCCGGTCGATGCGCGCGCCGACTCCAATGCCGTCGAAGGCGTCGTCGGCCGGATCAATACCGCCCAGATGAAGGCGATCGCATCGGCCGATGCGGGTGACCTGACGTCGTACGGGCTCGACAAGCCGGCGATAGCCATCCACATCGGGAGTGGCAGTTCGCAAGCGGGGCTGCTGATCGGCAAGACCGCCGCCGACGGCACCTATTACGCGAAGGACCTGTCGCGCCCGATGGTCTTCACCCTCGAGAGTTCTCTCGTCGACGAGTTGAAGAAGCCGGCGGACGAGTATCGGGTCAAGGACATCTTCGACGCGCGCGCCTTCAACACCACGCGCGTCGAGGCGGACCGCGCCGGCCAGACCGTCGCGTTCGAGAAGGCGGGCGACAAGTGGAAGCAGGTCGCGCCCGCGGCGAAGGACGCCGACGCGGCCAGGGTCGATGGGCTGCTGACCGCGCTCACCGGCACGCGCGCCACCGGCTTCGTCGAGAAGACCACCGCGCTCGACAAGCCGGAGCTCGCCGTCACGCTGAAGTACGACGAGGGCAAGAAGTCGGAGCGCGTCGCGTTCGGCCGTCAAGGGACGGACGCCTTCGCGCGCCGCGACGGCGACGCCGGCGCAGCGAAGATCGATGTGGCGACGCTCGACTCCGTGCTGAAGTCGCTGGATGCGTTGAAATAGCCGCAACCTTCACTGTCACGGCGGGCGGCTCGTCACGACGATCGCGAAGGGACGAAGATCACGAAGGACACGCACGTACGAAACACAACATATGTACGTGACTGCTTCGTGGCCATCGTCTCTTCGCGGCCTTCATGGCACGCGCGCGGCCCGTCTCGTCCTTGTGTGTCTGGCGCTCGGTTCCGCGTCATGCGCCAGCCATCGACCGCCCGCACTGAATCCCCGCGCCGAGCGTGAGCTCGCCGCGGATCTGTCGCGCGTGTTCGACGCTCCGGTGACCAGCCAGGCGATCTGGGGCGTCGAAGTGAAGTCGCTCGACACCGGCCGCGTCCTCTATCAGCACAACCCGCGCACGCTCGTCATGCCGGCGTCGAACATGAAGATCCTGACGCTGGCGGCCGCGGCCGAGACGCTCGGGTGGGACTACCGCTTCACGACGACGCTCGAGGCCGCCGCGCCGGTCGAGAACGGCACGCTGGCCGGCGACCTCATCGTACGCGGCGCCGGCGATCCGACGATCAACACGCGCAACGCGCGTGCGGTCGCGGTGTTCGACGAGTGGGCGGCCGCGCTCGCGTCCGCCGGCATCACCCGCATCGACGGCGGGATCGTCGGCGACGACAACGCGTTCGACGACGAGGGACTCGGGCAGGGATGGTCGTGGGACTACCTGCAATACGGATACGCGGCGCCGGTGGGCGCGCTCGAGGTCAACGAGAACGTGGCGCGGCTGACCGTTCGCCCGGGCGCGAAAGACGGTGACCCGGCGTTCGTGGAGCTCGAGGCCGGCTCAGGATTGCTGCTGCTGAACCGCGCCTACACCGGTGCGGCGAAGTCGGCGAACACGATCGACTTCCAGCGCCGCGTCGATCAACCGCTGCTCACCGTCACCGGCAGCGTCGCCGTCGACGCGCCGGCCGTGACCCGCGAGGTCGCGGTGGTCAACCCGACGATCTTCTTTGCACAATCGCTGAAGGACGCGCTGGCCGCGCGCGGCATCGCGGTGGCCGGTGCCGCCGAAGATGCCGACGATCGCGTCGACCTGCGGCAGGCAGGCGCGCGGCGGGTGCTGGCGTCCACACAGTCGCCGCCGCTGCGCGACATCGCCATGGTCCTGATGAAGGCGAGCCAGAACCTCTACGCGGAAACGCTGCTGAAGGCGGTGGGCGCGGCCAGGGGCGGGCTCGGGACGACCCAGGGCGGCCGCCTGGCAACGCGCGCGCTCCTTGCGTCGTGGGGCATTCCCGAGGCCACTTACGTGCAGGCGGACGGCTCCGGGCTGTCGCGCTACGACTACGTGACCGCCGATCTGATCGTCACGATCCTCCAACGGCTCTACGCCGACCCGCGTCACCGCGAGGCCTTCGTCGCCACGCTGCCGGTCGCGGGGAAGGACGGCACGATCGCGGCGCGCCTGAAGCGGACGCGGGCGGAGGGCAATGCCATGGCGAAGACGGGGTCGATTTCGAACGTGCGCAGCCTCTCGGGCTACGTGCGCACGCGCGACGGCGAAACCCTCGCCTTCGCCATCCTCGCGAACGCGTTCACCGTGCCGGCGGCGACGGTGAACTGGATCGCGGATCTCGCCGTCGAAACGCTCGCGAATTTCACGCGCAGGTGAGCTTCCGCCTGAAGCAGGGACCTTCCGCCTGAAGGCGGAAGCCACGGTGTAAGGCTACAGAGTCCGGCTCCGGTGTAAAGCGCTACAGACCTGTAGCTTCCGCCTTCAGGCGGAAGCTCCACGATGAACGCGGAAGCACCGCGATGAAGGCGGAAGCACCGCTATGCCGCAGGCTTCTTCTTCTCCGCGATCGTCACGAGCGCGCGGCCGGCTTCCCGCCGGACTTCCTCGTCGCTGTCGCGCGCGGCTTTGCGAAGCGCCGGCACCGCCTGATCGGCCAGCGCGCCGTACTGTCCGAGCGCAACGGCGGCCGCTTCGCGGACGTCCGCTTCCTCGTCCTCGAGCGCGCGAATCAACCCGGGTATCTCCGTCTGCGGGTTGTCGCGGACGATCCCGAGATACGTCACGGCGACGTGCCGCACCGGCGGATCGCCGTCGTCCAGGGCCTTCAACAGCAGCGGCACGACGAGCTGCGGATCGATCGACGCCCGTTCGCGGAGCTTGCCGAGCGATCGCAGCGCCTCGCGCCGCACCGACGCGTGCTCGGACTGCGCGGCCTCGCGCAGCGGCCGGACCGCGGCGGAGCCCATGAAGCTGAGCGCGAGCGCCGCTTCGGTCGTGTACTCGGCGTCGGGCAGCAGCGCGGCGACATCCGGGATGGCTTCAGCGGCGCGCGCGCCCAGCACCACGCAGGCCTTCAGCGCCGCCTTGCGGCGCGCCGGGTCCGCGCCGGCGTCCTGCAGCGTCTTGCGGATCACCGGGAGCGCCGTCGTGCCGCGCTGCTCGAGTTCCGCGGTCGCTGCTTCGGCTTCCTTCGGCGTGCGGCTCTGCAGGCCGTCGATCCACCGGTCGTCCGTGCGCGTCACGCGCACCGCCGACACCGCGTCGGGCGAGCGGTAATACCACACCGCGACGCCGATGCCAGCCACGAGTGCGATGAACAGCGCGACAAATCGCCACACGGGTCAATTGTAGCGGGCCACTGAAGAACACAGGCCACAGAAGAACACAGAAGAACGCCGGCCTACTCAGGTTCGCCACAGAAGAACACAGAAGAACACGAGCCTACTCAGGTTTGGCCACAGAGAACACAGAAGAACACGGGCCAACTCAGGTTCGCCACAGAAGAATACAGAAGGACACAGGTCTCTGTTCTGTGTTGTTCTGGGGGCGGGCTGAGATATAACCGAATGTTGTGGATCGGCTGAATGACGAAAGGCGGCGTATCCTTCGTGTGAGTTCAACACACAGCCCGGTTGGTCGC
>JABFWM010000400.1 GCA_013362195.1 Acidobacteriota bacterium | reverse complement strand
GGAGAGATCGTCTTCGAAGCGGCGCCTGACGCCGCGAGCCTGCCGCGCGCCGACGAGATCGCCGAATGGCTGCAGCACGTGCAGCAGCGGTGCCCGGAATGCGAAGGAGAGGCAAGGTAGGGCGGCGGCGACGTCCTCGACGGCCGGCCACGCGCCGGCCGACTGTGCGATCATCGACGGATGCACGATGTCATCGTGATCGGCGCGGGGCCCGTCGGGCTGGCGTGCGCCATCGAAGCGGACCGCGCCGGGCTGCAGGCCCGCGTCATCGAGAAAGGCGCGCTCGTCAATTCGATCGTCGGGTACCCCGCGAACATGGAGTTCTTCTCGACGCCGGAGCTGATCGAGATCGGTGGCTATCCGTTCCCCGTACAAGGCTACAAGCCGACGCGTGAAGAGGCGATCGAGTATTACCGCGGCGTCACCGAGCGCGAGAAGATCGACGCCCGCTTGTACGAATCGGTGCTCGCGGTCGCGGGGGAGCGCGGTGACTTCGTCGTCACGACGAGCAGAGCGGAGCACCGCGCCCGGCACATCGTCGTCGCGACCGGCTTTTTCGACCGCGCCAATCTGCTCGACGTGCCCGGCGAGACCCTGCCGAAGGTCACGCACTACTACAAGGAACCGTTTGCGTACGTCCGGCAGAAGGTCGTCGTGGTGGGCGCGCGGAACTCCGCCGCGAAAGCGGCACTGGATTGCTACCGCCACGGCGCGGAGGTCACCCTCGTCGTTCGCGGGCCGGCGCTCTCGGACAAGATCAAGTACTGGATCAAGCCGGATCTCGAGAACCGCATCAAGGAAGGCAGCATCCGCGCCTGGTTCAGCACCGCGATCGAGGAGATCCGCGAGCGCTCCGTCGTGATCCGCACGCCCGACGGCGTTGCCGAGATCGACAACGACTGGGTGATCGCCATGACCGGGTATCATCCGGATTTCGAGCTGCTCGAGTCCATCGGCATCCAGTTCGCCGAGGATCGGTATCGCACCCCGATCTTCGATCAGACGACGTTCGAAACCACGCGCCCCGGCGTGTATCTGGCGGGCACGGTGTGCGGCGGCTACCGCACGGGGCGATGGTTCATCGAGAACGGCCGCTTTCACGCCCGGCAGATCGTGAAGCACATCACCGGCCTGCGCGCCGAGCCGATTCCCTTCGAAGCGATCCATTGGAAAACCGAGGAATAGCGCGCCTGTGCCGAAAAGGCACGCGGCGATCCTCGGTAAGTTATTGAAAACAGACGAACGGGGTCGAACGTGTCCCGCCATGTGACGGTGCCCGCGTTCGAAACGGCACATCGTGTGCCGGTCTCGTCAGCGTTCCACGTCTCCAGCCCGAAGGCCGATCCGGCGGCAACCCTTTCCTACGTCGTTGGTTAAAGCGGCCGCCCCGCCGCGCGGCAGAGATGGCGGCCAAATTGCTCTGCTGCCGGGCTCATGCAAACCGCTGCGGGTTTGCGATCCACGAGACAACCCCTATGAGTCCAGGCTTTCAGCGTTCGCGCGTCACCCGGCACCGCGTCGTCGTCCTCTTCGCGGCGCTCGCATGGGTGGTGACCAGCGTCCACGGACAGGCCGCCCCGGCGCGCGAGGATGCGGCGGCGCGCAAGCTCGATGCGCACCTGCGGCACGCGATCGACCGGGACGGGGACGAGATCGCGCAGCGCGTCATCGTTCGCGTCGATCCGTCCGCCGCCGCGGCGGTTGCCGCGGTGTTGACGCAGCGCGGCGACACGTTGCTGCGGTATCACGCCGGGATCAGCGCGTTCACCGTCCGATCGAAGCGGCTGGTCGCGCTCGCGAAACATCCGGGGATCGCGTCGATCTCTGTCGATGCACCGGTCGCGGCGCTGCAGACGCTCGCGGCGCCGGCCGCGCCGCTGCCGAACGACGAGGTGGTGCGCGACACGGTCAGCGTCCGCGGCAGCTACACCGGGGCAGGCGTTGGCGTCGCGCTGATCGATTCGGGTCTCGAGGCCTCCGACGATTTCTCCGGGCGGATCTCCGCGTTCTACGACTTCACGCGCGGCGGCGTGGCGGCGACGCCCTACGACGATTACGGCCACGGCACGCACGTCGCCGGCCTCATCGGCAGCTCGGGTGCGCTCAGCAAGGGCGCCTATGCCGGCCTCGCGCCAGGCGTGAAGTTCGTCGTCCTGAAGGCGCTGGACAGCAACGGCGGCGGGTTGACCAGCGACGTCATCAGCGCGATCGACTTCGTCACGGCCAATCGCGCGGCGCTCGGCGTCGACATCATCAACCTGTCGCTCGGCCACGCCCCGTACGAGAGCGCGACGACCGACCCGCTCGTGCAGGCGGTGGAAGCCGCGGTGCGGGCCGGCATTGTCGTCGTGGCGTCCGCGGGCAACTACGGCCGCAACGCGACGACGGGCGTGATCGGCTACGCCGGCATCGCATCGCCGGGCAACGCGCCCTCGGCGCTGACCGTCGGGTCCTTCATGACGCAGGACACGGTGCGCCGTTCCGACGATCGCATGAACGGCTTCAGCTCGCGCGGTCCGACCTACTTCGACGGGGCCGCGAAGCCGGACATCGTCGCGCCCGGCTACCGACTGATTGCGAATGCCGCGAAGCAGGGTTCGCTGTTCGCGAAATATCCGACGCTCCGCGTCGCCGGGTCGTTGACCGAGGACTACATCACGCTGAGCGGCACCAGCATGGCCGCGGCGGTGGCGTCGGGCGTCGTGGCGCAGCTGATGGAGGCGAACCGCTCGACGAACCTCACGGGCCGGCTGACGCCGAACGCGATCAAGGCAATCCTCCAGCACACCGCGATCCGGATGCACGACGATGTGGGTGCGGAATACGACGCGCTGACCCAGGGCGCCGGCGCCTTGAACGGGGCCGGGGCGATTGGCTTCGCGCGCGGCGTCCTCAACAACACCGCGGTGGGCGCCGCATGGCTCGATCTGGCGCTGTCGCCGGACTCCGGCTCGACCCTCATTGGCGGCGAGACCGTGGTCTGGGGCAACACGGTGGTCTGGGGCAACACGGTCGTGTGGGGCGACACCATCAATGTCAACCAGCCGGCGTGGGCGAACACGGTCGTCTGGGGCAACACCGTGGTCTGGGGCAACACGGTCGTGTGGGGCAACAACCTGGTCGCCGATCAGACCGTGGTGTGGGGCAACACGGTGGTGTGGGGGAACGCGGTGCTGCAGGGCAACACGGTGGTGTGGGGGAACAACGACCTGACGGCGGTCTCCAACGGGAACGCCACGCTGAACGGGAACACGCTGGTCGGCGGCGACCGCTGACGATGATGCGCGCGCGCGTCACGGTCGTGTGTCGCTGACGTGGCCATCTTCAGGCGCCACGTCGAACGCGTCTTCCTGCCGACGGTGGTCGGCGTCGGCGTCATCGCCGTCCTGGGATCGCTCCGGCAGCTTGCGCTGTTTCCGGTGGACGAGCGCTGGTACGTGCTCGGCGCGCTGACGGTGCTCAGCGGATCCGCGACGCTGCGCATTCCCGGCACCAACGTCAGCTTCTCGATCTCCGACAGCTTCACCATGGCGGCCGCGCTCCTGTTCGGGCCGGCCGCCGGCACGATCACGGTCGCCATCGACAGCCTCGTGATCACGATGCGGCTGGCGAGGCGGCCGATTCCACTGCGGCGCGTCTTCTACAACGCCACCGCGCCGCCGCTCGCGATGTGGACGGCCGCGCACGCGTTCGTCTGGCTCGCCGGGCCCGACGGCATCGCGCGGGCGCCGCTGTCATCGCTGATCGGACCGCTGGCGGCGTTCGCGGCCGTTTTCTTCTTCCTCAACACCGGCCTGATTGCCGTCGCGATTGCCTTCGAGCAGCGGATCAGCGCGGTGCAGATCTGGCGCGAGCACTTCCTCGGCCTGTGGCTGACCTACTTCGGCGGCGCCACCGTGGCCGCGCAGCTGATCGTGCTGATCCAGCAGCGCCACGCCGATCTCTTCGTGCTGGTCCTGCTCGCGCCCATTCCGCTGATCATTTATGCGACCTTCCGGCACGCGGTCGGCCGCATGGAGGATCGCGTCGGCCATCTCGATCAGGTGAACGGGATGTATCTCTCGACGATCGAGACGCTGGCGCAGGCGATTGACGCGAAGGATCAGGTGACGCACGGGCACATCCGCCGCGTGCAGCAGTACGCGTTGAAGCTCGCGCACGCGCTCGGGATCAACGACACCGCGCAGATTCGCGCCCTCGAGGCCGCGTCGCTCCTCCACGACGTCGGCAAGCTCGCGGTTCCGGAACACATTCTCAACAAGCCGAGCACGTTGACGCCGGTGGAGTTCGAGACCATGAAGCGGCACGCGGACGTCGGCGCCGACATCCTGTCGTCGATCCGCTTCCCGTATCCGGTCGTGCCGATCGTGCGCCACCACCACGAGAGCTGGGACGGCACCGGCTATCCCGCGGGGCTGGCCGGCGAGGCGATCCCGATCGGCGCGCGGATTCTCGCGGTCGTCGACTGCTTCGACGCGCTGACCTCCGACCGGCCGTATCGTCAGCGCCTGTCGCGGCAGGAAGCCGCGCATGTGCTCGAGACGCGCAGCGGCACGATGTACGACCCGCGCGTCGTCAAGGCGTTCCTCGAGATCTTCGACGCGGTCGACGAAGACGTCGACGCCGCGGCGCCGGCCGCGGCGCTGTCGAACATCGCGCGCACCGCGCACGATGAGACGCTTCGCCCCGGCGGAGCGCAGCACACGATCGAGACGCTGACGACCTTGTTCGATCTCGGGTTCCAGTCGGCGAGCGCAGGGTCGCCGGGCGAGGCATTGTCGCGCGTGCATCCCGTGCTGCTGCGGCTGATGCCGGCGGACATCGTCGCGGTCTACCTCTATTCCGCCGATGCCGACACGCTGGTCGCCACCTACGTGAGCGGCAGCCATGCCGAGTCGATTGCCGGCACCACCATTCGGCTGGGACAGCGCCTGACCGGGTGGGTCGCGGCGAACCGTCAGGCGATCGTGAACTCGGACGCCGCGCTCGACCTCGGTAACGTGACGCTGGAGCTCGATCCGATGCCGCTCGGGTGTCTCAGCACGCCGATGTGCCAGGACGACGACTTCATCGGCGTGATCACGGTGTACTCGACGCGGCGCCAGCCCTTCACCGACGCCCACCTGCCGGTCGTCGACGTGCTCGCGCGCGGGCTCGCCGGACTCATCCCGCCGACCACGGTCGTGATCCCGCCCAAGCCGTCAGCGGTTCGCGTGACCGAATCGCCAAGCGGCATCCGGGTGCACTGAGTCCGACGATCGCGGGTCCGCCTCGAATGAGCACGACGCGCACCGGACCGAACGCCGGCGTGGCCGGCCGATCTCACACGGTATAGTGAGCGGGGTGGCTGACGAGGATGACGCGCTGCTGCGCGCGTTCGAGAGCGGCGTCGTGCCCGACGGCGGCTTCCACCACGCGCAGCACGTCCGGGTCGCCTGGAATTACCTTCGGACGCGGCCCCTGCCGTCCGCGCTCGCCCGATTTCAGGCGCGGCTTCGCGCGTTCGCGCAGGCCCGGGCACAGCCGGGGCTCTATCACGAGACAATCACCGTCGCGTATGTGCTGCTGATCGCCGAGCGCCTGCACGGCGCTCCGGCGGACGAAGGGTGGGACGCGTTCGCGGCGCGCAACGCCGACCTGCTCGCCTGGAAGCCGTCGATCCTCGATCGCTACTACCGTCCGGAGACGCTCTGGTCGGAGCGGGCGCGGGCAAGCTTCGTCATGCCGGATCGGCTCTCGGATCGTTGAGGGGCGCGCTGCAGCGGATGATCGATTCGCGCGGCGCGGTGCGGCAGCGCTTCCCAAGAGGCCGCGCAGCGAGCCACGCGAGTGGACAATCTACTTGCGAGCGTCGGCGTCGTGCACCACGAAGAGCAGCTCGCCGGGCCGCATCAGGCCGAGCTCTTCGCGGGCGATCGACTCGATCGTGGCCGGATCTTCCTTGAGCCGGCGAATGTCGTCACGGAGCCGTGCGTTCTGCTGGCGCAGGGCGGTCAGCGAGGCGGCGAGATCCGCATACTGCCGTCGCGCCCGGATCGTCTCGAGCAGCCCCTTGTCGCCGACCAGCGCGTCCACGACGAGGACAAGGGTGACGAGCGCCAGCCCGTAATTGAGCACACGCCGCCGCAGCGGCGACGGACCAGCGGCCGGCGCCTGCACGCGACGGCGGCGCAGCGGCGGCGGGCTCGCCGCGCCTCCCTCCGCATGCCGCGCACGCCCGTCTTCGCCGGAGCGGGTCGCAGGTTCCGGCCGTGAAATGACACCCTTGGACATATGATGGGGAACTTCCTTTGTACAATAGTTTCGTCCGATCCGTGTCCCCCCATTAGCGATTGAGCCGCATGGCCGCCGAATACGTCCTCGTCATGACCACTCTTCCGAACGACGCCGATGCGGCGGCGTTCGGCCGCACCCTCGTCACGGAGCGCCTGGCCGCGTGCGTCAATCTGCTGCCGCCGATGGCGTCGGTCTACCGCTGGGAAGGGCACGTGGAGCAGGAGACCGAACGTCAGCTCATCATCAAGACGACGCGCGATCGCACGGTGGCGCTCTGGGATCGCGTGCGGGAGCTCCATCCGTACGAGGTGCCCGAGTTCGTCGTCATTCCCATCGTCGATGGCAACGACGCCTACCTCCGCTGGATCGGCGAGTCCACCCGCGACGTGTAAATGCGCAGCCTGATCGACTTCGTCCTCCACATCGACACACACCTCGCCGAGTTCGTCGCCGCGTACGGCGCGTGGGTGTACGGCCTGTTGTTCGCGATTGTCTTTGCGGAGACCGGCCTGGTGGTGACGCCGTTCCTGCCCGGCGACTCGCTGCTGTTCGCCACCGGCGCGCTCGCCGCGGCGGGCGTGCTGAACCCCTGGATCGCCGGGCTGCTGCTCCTCGCCGCGGCGATTGCCGGCGACGGCGTGAACTACGCGATCGGCCGCTACATCGGCCCGCGCGCGTTCGCCGCCACCGACACGTCAGGCCTCTCGCACAAGCTGCTCAACCGCGAGCACCTGGCGCGCGCGCATGCATTTTTCGAGCGCTATGGCGGGAAAGCCGTGGTGCTCGGACGCTTCGTGCCGATCGTCCGGACCTTCGTCCCGTTCGTCGCCGGCGCGGGCGAGATGACCTACCCGGCGTTCCTCACCTACAACGTCACCGGGGCCATCGCCTGGGTGGGCGTGTGCATGGGCGCCGGCCTGCTGTTCGGCAACATTCCCGTCGTCCGCGAACACTTCTCGCTCATCACCCTCGGCATCGTCTTCGTGTCGATTCTGCCGATGGCGATCGAGATCGCCCGGCACTCGGGGCAGCGTGGGCAGTCCCGGGTCCCCGATCGCTGATCCTAGCTGAGTGCCTGCGAGAGGTCCGCGATCAGATCGGCCGGGTCCTCGATGCCGGCCGACACGCGCACGAGGCTGTCGGTGAGGCCGATCGCCTGGCGGCGTTCGGCCGGCACCGACGCGTGCGTCATCGACGCCGGATGGGAGACGAGCGTCTCGACGCCGCCGAGGCTTTCCGCGAGCGCCATGAGCCGGACGCGATTGCACACGCGCCGCGCCGCCTCGAACGTGCCGACGTCGAACGAGAGCATCCCGCCGAAGCCGCGCATCTGGCGTTTCGCCAGCGCGTGATGCGGGTGCGCCGGCAGCCCGGGATAGTGCACCCTGGTCACCTTCGGGTGCGTTGACAGAAACTCCGCGAGCGCCATGCCGTTGACGTTGTGCTGCGCCATCCGCACCATCAGCGTCTTCGTCCCGCGCAGCACCAGCCACGCATCGAATGGACCGAGGATCGCGCCTTCGGAGTTCTGAATGAAGCGCAGCCACTCGACGTCCTCGTCGCGGACCGCAACCACGATCCCGCCGACGCTGTCGCTGTGGCCGTTCAGATATTTCGTCGTGCTGTGGACGACGAGATCGGCGCCGAACTCGATCGGGCGCTGGAGCGCCGGGCTCGCGAACGTGTTGTCGACGACCAGCCGCGCCCCGCGCGTGTGGGCGATCGTCGCCGCGCGCGCCAGATCGGTCAACCGCATGACCGGGTTGGTCGGCGTCTCCACGAACAGCATCTTCGTCGACGGCCGCATCGCGGCTTCGATCGCGTCGGGGGCCGAGGTATCGACGTAGCTGAACTCGAGCTGGTACTTGGTGAGCACCTTGTCGAACAGCCGGAAGGTGCCGCCGTAGGTGTTGTCGGTGACGACGACGTGGTCGCCCGACTTCAACATCGTGGCGACGGCGCCGATGGCCGCCATCCCCGACGCGAACGCAAACCCGGCGGTCCCGCCCTCGATGGCGGCGATGTTGCCCTCGAGCGCCGCGCGGGTCGGGTTCTGCGTGCGCGCGTACTCGAATCCCTTGTGGCGGCCGAGTTCGTCCTGGACGTAGGTCGACGTCTGGAAGATCGGCGTGATGATCGCGCCGGTGCTCGGATCGGGAACCTGCCCCGCATGGATGCAGATGGTCGAGAAGCGTGCGTCGGGCGGCAATCTCATGCTCGTCTGACCATAGTCTGTTATCATTTCGAATTCAATAAGGCATGGCGCGCGAACGACTTCCGGACACGACACGTCGCCGCCGGAGATCAGCCGCCGCGCGGCCGCTCGGGGCCCCGATCCGCCCCGACGATCCTCCCCGCCAGTCTCCGCGCGACCTCCTCCTGAACACCTGGCCCGGGCGTCTCTTCGTCATCGCCGCGGGGTTGAAGCTCCTCGTCGCGGCGTGGCGCACGACCGGAGCGCTCCCGACCATCGCGCGCGTCGTGAGCAGCGCCGCGACCATTGGCCTGATCATTTCGGTCGGCTATTTCGCGACCCGCTTGTTCG
>JABFWM010000383.1 GCA_013362195.1 Acidobacteriota bacterium | reverse complement strand
GATCGTGTCGCGCAAATGCCGGGTCCGACCCGCATCACACCAGCGTCGCGCAGGCCGGGTCTGACCCGGCTACGACAGGAACAACTCGTACGCGACGTTGCCGTCTTCGCGCCGATAGCGATAATCGAGATCGGCGAGGAACTGCTCGAACGGCGCGACTTCGTCGGGCGGCACCTCGAAGCCGGCGAGCACGCGGCCGAAATCGGCGCCGTGATTGCGGTAGTGGAACAGGCTGATGTTCCATCGCCCGCCGAGCGTGTCGAGGAACTGCATCAGCGCGCCGGGTCGTTCGGGGAATTCGAAGCGGCACAGATATTCGTGCGCGACCGCGGCGCTCCGTCCCCCGACCATGTGGCGGACGTGGAGCTTGGCGACTTCGTTGTCGGTGAGGTCCACCGTCTGGTAGCCGGCGCGCCCGAGCGTCGCCGCTACGCTCGCCGCGTCGTCGCGCGAACGCGTGGCGATGCCGACGAAGATGTGCGCGCAGTCGCGGCCGCTCAAGCGATAGTTGAACTCCGTGACGACGCGGCGGCCGATGGTCTGGCAGAACGCGCGAAAGGCGCCGGGACGCTCCGGAATCGTGACGCCGAAGATCGCTTCGCGCGCCTCGCCGAGCTCGGCGCGCTCGGCGACGAAGCGCAGGCGGTCGAAGTTCATGTTGGCGCCGCTCAACACCGCCGCCAGCCGCGCGCCTTCGCTCCCCGTCTGTTCCACCCAGCGGCGGAGACCGGCGACGCCGAGCGCGCCCGCGGGCTCCATGATCGACCGCGTGTCGTCGAAGATGTCCTTCACGGCCGCGCAGATCTCGTCGTTGGACACGCGGACGATCTCGTCCACGGTCGCCTGGACGATGGGGAACGTGATCCGGCCGACCTCGCGCACGGCCACGCCGTCCGCGAAGATGCCGACCGTATCCAGCACGACGCGCCCGCCGGCGGCAATCGACTGGTACATCGCGTCCGCCTCGTACGGCTCGACGCCGATCACGCGCACGGCGGGCCGGAGCGCCTTCACGTAGCTGGCGATTCCCGCGATGAGCCCGCCGCCGCCGACCGGGACGAAGATGGCCGAGACGTCGCCGAGCCGGTGGCGCAGGATCTCGTTGCCAATCGTCCCCTGGCCGGCGATCACGAGCGGATCGTCGAACGGATCGACGAACACGCGGCCGGTGTCCTGCACCAGCGTGTCGCATTGGCTCCGCGCGTCGGCGTAGGTGTCGCCGGTGAGCACGACGTCCGCCCCGAGATCGCGCACCGCCTGCACCTTGATGTCGGGCGTGGTCTGCGGCATGACGATGAGCGCGCTGGAGCCGAGATGCCGCGCCGCGAAGGCGACGCCCTGCGCGTGGTTGCCGGCGCTCGCGGCAATGACGCCGCGCGCACGTTCGGCGTCGGTCATATGGGCGATGCGGTTGTAGGCGCCGCGCAGCTTGAAGCTGAATACCGGCTGCAGGTCCTCGCGTTTGAGGCGGATGTCGTTCCGCAGCCGGCGCGACAGCCGGGGCGCCGGTTCAAGGGGCGTCTCGTGCGCGACGTCGTAGACGCGGCTGGTGAGAATCAGCCGCAGCATCGCATCCGGTGTGGGCGGAAGGGTCATGACTCAGGGCTCAGGGCTCAGGGCTCAGGGCGAACGACGATCATATGCTGACGTCATGCATTTATCGAACACACGGCGCGGCCTCGCGATCGCGGCGCTCGCGATCGCGTGCGCGTGCGCCGGACGATCGCAAGGGCCGCCGCCCGCGGCCGCGCCGGGCGGCGGAGCGAGCGGCACCCTCCGCCACACACACGAGAATCTCAACGCGGTGCTGTGGATGCAGACCGCGGCCGAATACGAGGCGTCGGCGATTCAGGCCTATCGCCTTGCGCAGCTGCAGCTCGACGCCGCGCTGGCCGATCCGTCCTGGACGGCCGCCGTCGAACAGACGGAGGTCTCGGGGCCTCCCGCGGTGGTCCTCGATCTCGACGAAACGGTCCTCGACAACTCCGCGTTCGAGGCGCGGCTCGCCGCCGATGGCGCGCCGTACACGGAGGACGCCTGGAATCGATGGGCCGAGGAGCGCAAAGCCGGCGCGGTGCCGGGCGCGCTGGAGTTCCTGCGCTATGCGGCCAGCCGCGGCGTGACGCCGTTCTACGTCACCAATCGCGATCATCGCGTCGAAGGAGCCACGCGTGACGTGCTGGCGCGGCTCGGCGTCCCCGTGTCGGCCGACCGCGACGTCGTGCTCGCGCGTCACGAGAACGGCTGGGACGCGTCGGACAAGTCGTCGCGGCGCCAGGCGATCGCCGCCACCCACCGCATCCTGCTCCTCATCGGCGACAACTTCGAGGATTCGTCAGCGGCACGCGGACGAGCGTCGCGGACCGCGACCGGCTGCTGCAGCAGTACGACGCGTTCTGGGGACGGAAGTGGATCGTGCTGCCGAACCCGACCTACGGATCCTGGGAGACGGCCATCACGTTCGGCGCCACGCAACCGTCGGATGCCGCCACGCTCGCGGCGAAGTACCGCGCCCTGAAGGTCGAACGCTGACGTGCGGGTCTTTCGCCGGGGCGAATGCTGGCGGGATCTCTACTGAATCGGCGGCAGGGGCACGATCTGAATGATCGTCTTGAAGCGCGCCGGTTCCGCGCCGCGCTTCGGATTGAGGTACCCGGCCGACCCGCCCCAGGTGTAGTCCTTCACCGTCACGCTTGGCGGAAATGCCATCGTCTCTTCCCGGAACTTGCCGATGTCGAACTGGTGGACCGCCGGTTCCTCGTAAACCAGTTCGCCCTTCTGCTTCAGCACGTTCTTGTAGTAATTGACGATCTGCAGGAAGTCGGCGGTGGTGCCGAACAGGTAGTAGCGCTGTCCCCGGCCGGCGTCGAACGAGCCGACAAAGGCGGCGCCGGGATAGATCGCCACGCCGAGCGTCGCCTCGGTCGGCACGTCGCTCGCGGACGGCATGCTGGGACGCGACGGGGTGGCTGGCGGCGCGACTTTCGGCTGCTGCGGTTCCGCAAGGGGCGGGGTCGCCGGGGCGGGCGTCGCCGGCCGCTGCTCGCCCGGGCGCGGGAACGGCTGCGGCGTCTGCGCCGAGGCGGCCGACGCCGCACAAGCCATCGCGATCACCACCGCTCGTAGCCGGAACATGCTCGTATTATAGCCGCCGCTCATGCGCCAGCTGCTCGATCATTCGGAAGCTCACGTCGAGGCGATCGTCGAGACCACCGAAGCGCTCGTCCGCCTCGAATCGCCCAGCACCGACAAGTTGGCGGTCGACCGCTGTGGACGCGAGCTCGCGATCCGGCTGCAGCACGCAGGCGCGCAGGTCGAACGTCTCGCGTGCGACGAGCGCGGCGATCATCTCGCGGCGCGACTCGACGGGACCGGCGAGCCCGTCCTGCTGCTCGGCCACTTCGACACCGTCTGGCCGATCGGCACGCTGGAGCGCATGCCGCTCAGGCGAGCAGGGCCTCGCCTTCACGGGCCGGGCGCGTTCGACATGAAGGCGGGCATCGCGATCGCGCTGGGCGCCCTCGCTGCGCTTCGCGGCACCGGCATCACTCATCCGCCCATCCACATGTTGTGGACCACGGACGAGGAAATCGGCAGCGGCACGTCGCGCGAGGCCATCGAAGCCGCCGCTCGTCAGGCAGCCGCCGTCCTCGTCCTCGAGCCGGCCCTTCCGGGCGGAGCGCTGAAGACCGCGCGCAAAGGCTGCGGGCAATTCGAGATCACCGTCGAGGGTGTTGCCGCGCACGCGGGCGTCGATCCGGCAAAGGGGGCGAGCGCGATTCACGAGCTCGCCGCGCAGATCGCGGCGATCGAGCAGTGGCAGGACCTCGAACGCGGCGTCAGCGTGAACGTCGGCGTCATCGAAGGCGGGAGCCGTGCGAACGTCGTCGCCGAGCATGCCCGTGCCATCGTCGACGTCCGCGCGCCGACGATGGCGGATGCCGCCGCCCTCGACGCACGATGTCGATCGCTGCAACCGCTCCGCCGTGGAACGCGTCTTACGATCAGAGGCGGGTTCGAGCGGCCCCCGCTGGAGCGCACGCCGTCCATCACGCACCTCTTCGCGATCGCGCGCGATGTGGCCTCCCTGCTCGGACGCGATCTGAAGGAAGGGTCGACGGGCGGCGGCTCCGACGGCAACTTCACGGCCGCGCTCGGCGTGCCCACGCTGGACGGGCTGGGACCCGTCGGCGACGGCGCGCACGCGGCGCACGAACACGTGGACGTCGAGCAGCTGCCCTGGCGCGCGGCCCTCGTCGCCGGGTTGCTCCACCGCCTCGCATCCGGCCTGTAGCTCGCACCGCACCACCGGCGGGAACACCGCGGCCGTCCGCGGTGTTCTGGTCATTGATCCCTCCCTGTGCGGGAGGCCGCTGACGGTGATCCTGCGCTTCACAGATGTGCCGAATGGCTGGGGTACAATTGCACCATGTCGAACGGACTGAAAACCGCGCTGCTGCTGGGGCTGCTCAGTGGCCTGCTGCTGGCGATAGGGGAATGGCTCGGCGGAGCGAACGGCCTCGTGATTGCGTTCGCGTTCGCGGCGGTGATGAACTTCGTCTCGTACTGGTTCTCGGACAAGATCGTCCTGCGGATGTATCGCGCGCAGGAAGTCGCCTCCGGTCACCGTCTCTATAGCATCGTCGAACGTCTCACGCGGCAGGCGGGCCTGCCGATGCCCCGGGTCTACGTGATTCCGGATGCGTCGCCGAACGCGTTCGCGACGGGGCGCAATCCGCAGCACGCGGCCGTCGCCGCAACCGAGGGCATTCTGCAGATCCTGACCGACAACGAACTCGAAGGCGTGGTCGCTCACGAGCTCGCGCACGTGAAGCACCGCGACATCCTGATCAGTTCCGTCGCCGCGACGATCGCCGCGGCCATCATCATGGTGGCGCGGATGGCGCATTTTGCCGCGCTGTTCGGCGGCTACGGCGGACGCGGCGAGGGCGGCAACAATCCGATTGCGCTGCTCGCGCTCGTCATCCTGGCGCCGCTTGCGGCGGCCCTCATCCAGATGGCGATTTCGCGCTCGCGGGAGTTCGCGGCGGATGCCGGCGGCGCGCGCATGACCGGCAATCCCTACGGCCTGGCCGACGCGCTGCGCAAGATCGATGCGGCGGCGCACCGCGTGCCGCTCGACGCCAACCCCGCCACCGCGCACATGTTCATCGTCAAGCCCTTCACGGGCGAAGGGCTGATGAATCTGTTTAGCAGCCATCCGCCGATCGAAGCGCGCATTCGCGCGCTCATGAGCGGCCTCAGATAGGAAGCTGCCGTACCATTTTCACGTGGCCGCGGTGGGAGGCGGCGCTCCCGTCCTCCCGCCGCGCTGTGGTCACGGAGCCGCACTCGCTTTCCACCATTCGCCGCTGGCCTTTCTCTTCAGCAACTTAAAAGGGCCTCAGCCAACCGCCCTACTTTTGGCGGGTATTTTGCTGCGCTCCTCAGTGACGTGGCCGCGGGGCCACTGACGCGTGGAGGGGACGGCCGTGGAAGATTTCGATATCCCGCAGAACAAGATGGCCGAGTCGGCCGAACGCGTCGTCGATCGGGCCGTCGAGGAAGCGCGGCGCCGCGAGCAGGCGCTGCTGACCAACGAGCACGTCTGCCTGGCGTTCGCCCAGGTCGAATGGGACATGTTCGGACAGGTGATGCGCGACCTCGAGCTCAACCCGCACGAGATCCTGCAGGCGCTCGAAGAACACCTCAGGCTGCTGCCCAGCGTGCCGGGACGCGATTTGCGCGTCGCTCCGTCAACGAAACTGCTGTTCAAGCTTGCGCTGCTGCACGCCAGCCGCTGCGGCCGCCATACGATTGAAGCGACGGATCTCTTCTCGGCGATTTTCGAAGAGACCCAGGGCATTCCGGTGTCCATCATCCGGCGCCACGGCATCGAGCCCGAAGCGCTCGTCTCGCGCCTCGCGACCCGGATGCGCGACCACGAGCTGCGGGAGGAGCGGTTGAAAAAGCGCTTCGAGCTGCCGCCGTTCCTGAAGCACTTCGCCACGAACCTCAACCAGCTGGCGCGGCAGGACAAGATCCCGCCCGTGTTCGGACGCGACGCCGAGATGGACCGCGTCCTGGAAATCCTCTGTCACCGCGAACGGGCGAACTCCGTCCTGCTGCTGGGCGAGCCGGGCGTCGGCAAGACCGCGATTGCCGAGGGCATCGCGCGCCGCATCGAGTTCGAACCGGAAAAGGTGCCGGTTCGCCTGCGCGACTGCCAGATCGTCAACCTCCAGATGAACACGATGGTCGCCGGCACGATGCTGCGCGGGATGTTCGAGGATCGTATCCAGAACGTGATCCGCGAGATCAAGGAGCGGCCCACCCTCATTCTGTTCATCGACGAAGTGCACACGATGATCGGCGCCGGGTCCGCGCTCGGCGCGCCGTCCGACGCGGCGAACGTGTTCAAGTCCGTCCTCGCCCGCGGCGAAGTCCGGATCATCGGCGCGACGACGCTCAGCGAGTACAAGGAATTCATCCAGGAGGACGAGGCCCTCGCGCGCCGCTTCCGCGCCGTGCAGGTGCAGGAACCGACGATCGAGGAAACGCGGACGATCCTCTACAATCTCCGGCCGCGCCTCGAACGCAATTATTCCGTGCGCATCAAGGACGACGCGATCGAGACCGCGCTCGAGATGTCGCCGCGCTACATGCGCCACCTGCAGCTCCCCGACAAGGTGATCGGCTGGCTCGATACCGCATCGGTCAAGGCGGAGATCGACCGCCGCTGGGAAGTCAGCGGGGACGATGTCGTCCAGGTGATCTCGCAGGTGGCGCGCATCCCCGAAGACATGGTGTTCCGTGAAGTCTCGGATCGGTTCCGCGACATGGAAACGCGGCTGGGCGGGAGGGTCGTCGGACAGCGCAAGGCGATCGACGCGGTGGCGCGGCGTCTCGTGTTGAACAAGGGCCCGCTGAAGGACGGCTTCGATCGGCCCGACGGCGTGCTGCTGTTCCTCGGGCCGACCGGCGTAGGCAAGACCGAGCTCGCCAAGTCCGTCGCCGAGTTCCTGTTCGGCGACGAGAAGAAGATGATCCGCGTCGACATGTCCGAGTATCAGGACGGCGCGGTCGCGGTCGACAAGTTGATCGGCATGCCGCGCGGCATCGTCGGCTCCGAGCGCGGCGGGGTGCTGACGAACCAGTTGAAGGACAATCCCTACTCGGTGGTGCTGCTCGACGAGGTCGAAAAGGCCAGCCCGTCGATGCTCAACCTGTTCCTGCAGGCGTTCGACGAAGGCTGGATCACCGACGGCCGCGGCAAGCGCGTCTACCTGAGCGACGCGATCGTGATCATGACGTCGAACATCGGCTGCGAGCACTTCCGCAAGCTGACCAACCCGCTCGGCTTCTACGCCAGGCAGGTCGGCATCGAGCAGGTGCAGGGCGACATCACCCGTGAGCTCGAACGGCGCTTCACGCCGGAGTTCCGCAACCGCATCGACGAAGTGATCATCTTCTCGCCGCTCACCCACGACGAGGTCCGGCAGATCGCCGTGCACCAGATCGCCAGAATCGGCGCCACGCTGGCGAAGAGCGGACGCTCTCTGCACGTCACGCCGGAGGCGGTCGAGCAGATCGTGCACGACGGCTACAGCCTGGCGTATGGCGCGCGGTTCCTGAAGCGGGTGATCGAAACGAAGATCAAGCTGCCGATCAGCCAGCGATGGACCGAAGGGAAGGCGTTCGTGGCCGACGTGCGCGAAGGCGCCGTCGAGATCGGCGTCGCCAGCGGCGCCGGCAGTTATCCGGCGCTCGCGGCGACCGCGTAGGGATCCGAACGTTCCGCTCAAGCCGGAAGCTATGGGAGGATGCCGTAGCTTCCTCCGGAAACAGAAGAGGATCCCGTAGCTTCCGCCGGAACCATAAGAAAATCCCGTAGCTTCCGCCTTCAGGCGGAAGTTCGGCAGTCCCTCATCCCCACCGGAATTCCGCTTGCTCCGCCCCGTCGTCCTCACCGGACGTCGGGCCTTCGTGCGTCGGCACACGCTTCGCGCGCTGATTGACGCGATGGCGCTCCTGCAGCATGTTGACGAGCGCGCGCACCGTCGCGGCGTATTCCGCCGGCGCATACGCACCGGCGTAGAGGCGCTCGTAGCTCTCGATCATCTGAGGAAAGGCGTGGCGCAGGAACCCCATGAAGTGGTCCTTCGTGCCGCCCTTCAAATACAGCACGTTGGCGCCCATGAACGCGGCGCCGTGGTCCGCGACCGCCTTGATCGTTGCGTCGAGCCTGGCCGTCTGGGTCGTGAACCCGGGCACGACCGGCGCCATCAGGACGCCGGCGTTGATCCCGGCGTCGCGGAGCGTGCGCACGGCGCGCAGCCGCTGCATCGGATGGGCGGTGCCCGGTTCGAGCGCGCGCCATGCGTCCTCGTGCACGGTCGGGACGCTCACATACACGGTGCACGACGCGACCCGCGACAACTCGGCGAGCAGGTCCGCGTCGCGGACAATCATCGGGCCCTTGGTGACGATCCCGACCGGCGTGCGCGCGGCAATCAGGGCGGCGAGCGATCGGCGGGTGAGCTTATAGTGCCCTTCGATCGGCTGGTACGGATCGGTCGCCGTGCCGAGGGCCACCTGCTCGCGCTGCCACGTGGGCTTGTCCAGCTCGTGCCGCAGCACGTCCGCGAAGTTCACCTTCACGAAAATCAGTGACGAGAAGTCGTCGCCCGGGCCGAGCTCGAACTGCGTCTGATACCGGCGCGCGAAGCAGTAGTGGCAGCCGTGGGTACAGCCGCGATACGGATTCAGCGTCCAGTTGAACGGCATTCATTAGACGCTGTTCAGCGCCTACCGGCAGGTGATC
>JABFWM010000234.1 GCA_013362195.1 Acidobacteriota bacterium | reverse complement strand
GCACCGCGCGCGGCGACGTGCAGGTCTGGCGCAACGACGGCGGCAGCCGCAACCCGGCCGTGCGCGTGCAACTCGCCGCACGCGTCAGCAATCGCAGCGGCGTCGGAACCAAGGCCGAAGTGCGCGCCGGCGCGCTGCGCGAAAAGCTCGAAACCTCGTCCGCATTCCCCGCGGTCGCCCCTGCGGATCTCGTGTTCGGGCTCGGCCGCCGCGCCGCCGCCGACATCGTCCGGGCGCTCTGGCCCTCGGGCATTCTTCAGACCGAGATCGTCCCGTCGCGTGACGCATCGGCGGCCGGACCGGTCACGGTGAAGGTCGAGGAACTGGATCGCAAGCCCTCGTCATGCCCGTTCCTCTTCACGTGGAACGGGAGCCGCTTCGACTTCGTCACGGATTTTCTCGGCGGCGGCGAGATGGGGGACTGGCTTGCGCCGGGCGTGTTCAATCAGCCGGACCCCGAGGAGTACGTGCGCATTCCTGGCGACCGGTTGCGGCCGCGCGACGGCACCTACGACCTGCGCATCACCAACGAGCTCGAGGAGGCGATGTTCCTCGACCGCGTGCAGCTCGTTGCCGTGGATCACCCCGCCGACCTCGAGGTGTACCCGGATGAAGGGCTGCGATCGACGCGCTCGCCATTCAAGGTGTTCGCGGCGCGTGACCTGCGCCCGCCGCTGCGTGCCGTGGACGAGCACGGGCACGACGTCCTCTCGAAGATCCGTGCGATCGATCGATCCGCGCCCGACGACTTCGCGCTGCTGCCGATCCGTGGCTACGCGCAACCGCACGCGGTGACGTTCGATCCCGGCGCGTCCGGTGACGGTGTCATCCTGCTGCTGACGGGTTGGACGGAGTACGCGTTCTCGAACGACAACGTCGCGGCGGAGCAGGGCGGCCTCACGATGCAGCCGCCGCGGCTCGAGGTGCGGGATGCATCGGGTGCCTGGCAGACGCTCATCGACGACATCGGGTTCCCGGTCGGGCGGCCCCAGACCATTGCCGTGGATCTCACCGGGAAGCGCCTCCCTCCGTCGCGCGAGGTGCGCATCGTCACCAACATGCGCATTTACTGGGACCGGATTGCGGTGGCATCGTCCGCCGGCGCCGCGGTGGTGAAGATGACGCGCGTCGATCCGACGGCGGCGACGCTGCGATCGCGGGGGTTCTCGGCCGAGATCAGTCCGGACGGGCGTGCGCCGTTCGGCTATGACTACTCGCGCGTGTCCGCGGCGTCGCCGTGGAAGGCGCCTGCGGGACGATATACCCGATACGGCGACGTGAGGCCGCTGCTCCTTGGCGTCGACGATCGATTCGCGATTGCCGCACCGGGTGATGAAGTGGCGCTCGCCTTCGGCGCCGCTTCCTTCCCGGCGCTTCCGTCGGGCTTCACGCGGACGTTTCTCCTCTACGCCGACGGCTTCAGCAAGGAGATGAACATCCGGTCGGCGACGCCGGACGCGCTGTTGCCGCTGCCGTTTCATGCGATGCGGAAGTACCCGTACGGGGGCGAGGAGGCGTACCCGGAGACGGCCGCCCACCGCGAATACCTCGCCCGCTACAACACCCGCATCGTCGCGGCGCCGGTGCCGTCGCTCGATCTGAGCGCGACGCTTGCCGAGGATCAGGCGAGACGCAGATGACGATTCGATATGCCGCGGCGGCGTGCCAGACCGATTGTCCCAATCCGCTCGACCGCCGCCAGATGCCGGCCAACACCGACCGCATGCTCGCGATGATCGACGCGGCGGTCGCGGGAGCGGCGCCGTTCCTGCCGGTGCGCCTCGTGGTCTTCCCGGAGTTCGCCCACGCCGCGCCGGTATTTCCCACCGTCGCCGAACTGCGCGAGAAGCTCGCGGTCGAGATCCCGAACGAGCACACGGACCGGCTGCATGCGAAGGCCCGCGAGCACGACGTCTACATCCAGAGCGGGTCGATGATCGAACGCGATCCGCGATGGCCGGCGGTCGTCTTCAACACGGCCTGCCTGATTGGCCCCGAGGGGATCCTCTACAAGTACCGGAAAGTGAACCCGTGGATTCCTTACGAGGTCCACGCGAGCCCGCACGATCTCGACGGGTACGACGAGCCGCTCTTTCCCGTCGCTGACACGCCCATCGGCCGCATCGGCACCGCGATCTGCTACGACTGGCTGTTCCCCGAGGCCATCCGTCAACTCGCGGCCAACGGCGCCGAGGTGCTGCTGCGGGTCTCGGCCTACATGGATCCGTGGGGCGCCACCGAGCCGATGAACTGGTGGACGATCGTCAACCGCTGTCGCGCGCTCGAGAACATGGCGTTCGTCGTCGCGGCGAACCAGGGCGCAAGTCTTCGCCACTACCCGCCGTACTCATGGCCGGGCGGCAGCCAGGTCATCGACTTCGACGGCCGCGTCCTCGCCGAAGCGAGTCCGGGTCCAGGCGAGCGCATCGTCGTGGCGCCGATCGACATCAGCGCCCTCCGCCACGAGCGCGAGCAGCGCCGCGGTCACCACATGCTCGCGCACCTGCGGACGGAGGCCTATCCGGTCTATGCGAGGGCACAGTACCCGCCGGTGCGTTCGACCGGATGGTCGTACGAGCGCAATCTCGAATTGATCGAGCTCGCGAAAGCGACCGCCGGGTCCGAAGACCCGGCCTACACCAGACGCCGCGTCTAACGGCCTGCGCTCGACGCCGGGTCTGAAGACCCGGCCTACGTCAAACGCTGCGTCCAACGGCATTCAGTCGGCGCCGGGTCTGCGACACACGGCCTACGTCAGACGCCGGGTCTAACGGCTTCCGTCACACGAACGTAGGGCGGGTCTTCAGACCCGCCGAGGTGCAGACCAGAGGCAGGGCGGGTCTTCAGACCCGCCGGGGTGTGGTGCGGACGCGTTAGAATCTCGTCGATGCTGCCAAGGGTCCCGGTCGTTCTTCTCCTCACAACCGCGTTGATCGCGGGCCCGATCGCCCAATCCGAAAAACTCGACTATGCCGTCATCGGGCAGATCCTCGACGAAGGACTGAACCGGTCGCGGATCATGGACACGCTCTTCTGGCTGACCGACCGCTATGGTCCGCGCCTGACCGGCTCGCCGCAGATTCGCGCCGCGAGCGACTGGGCGATGCGGACGATGACCGAATGGGGGCTGTCGAACGTGCATCGCGAGGAGTGGACGTTCGGCACCGGCTGGTCGCTCGTCCGCTTCAGCGCGCACCTCGTCGAGCCGGAGGTGCAGCCGCTCATCGGGTTTCCGCAGGCCTGGTCCGTCGGCACCGACGGGCCCGTCGTCGCCGACGTGGTCCGCGTCGGGATTCAGAGAGACGCCGACTTCGCGAAGTATCGCGGGCAGCTGAAAGGCAGAATCGTCCTCACCCAGCCGGCGCGCGGCGTCCGCATGCTCGAAGGGCCGCTGATTCTCACGATGGACGAGGCGATGACCCGCGAGGCGGAGATGACGCCGATTCCGGCGGAACGCGCAGGCGCAGGGCGCGGATCGGCGGCTTCGGCACGCGGCGGCGTCGCCGATGACGACGAGCGGCCGAATGCGCGGCAGTTTCAGCAGCGGCTGCAGCAGGTCTTCAAGGACGAGGGCGTCGTCGCGGTCTTCGACCGCGGCAGCGACAGCGACATGGCGGCCGGCGGCAGCAACCTGTCGTGGGAGCAGCAGCACACCGACGGCGGCACGGTGTTTCCGGGGACGGCGAACCGCAACACCGCGCCGGCCGGCGTGCCGCAGGTGACGCTCGCGGTGGAGCACTACAACCGCATGGTGCGTCTGCTGGAACACGACGTGCCCGTCAAGGCGGAGCTCGATCTGCGCGTCCGGTTCCACCCCGACGCGACCGGCTTCAACACCATCGCGGAGATTCCCGGTGGAGATCTGGCCGACCAGGTCGTGATCCTCGGCGCCCACTTCGATTCGACCAGCGCGGCGACCGGTGCAACCGACAACGCGGCGGGGAGTGCGGCGATGATGGAAGCCGTTCGCATCATCAAGAGCCTCGGGCTCAAACCGCGGCGCACCATCCGGGTCGCCCTCTGGGGCGGAGAAGAGGAAGGGCTGCTCGGCTCGCGCGCGTACGTCGCGGCCCATTACGGAGACGCGCGCTCGATGGCGTTGAAGCCGGAGCACGCGGCAGTGGCGGGCTACTTCAATCTGGACAACGGCACCGGCCGCATCCGCGGAGTCTGGATGCAGGGCAACCTCGCGGTGCGGCCGATCTTCGAACAGTGGATGGCGCCGCTGAAAGACCTCGGCGTCACGATTCTCGGCCCTCGATCCGTATCGCAGACCGATCACGTGTCGTTCGACGCCGTTGGCCTGCCCGGGTTCCAGTTCGTCCAGGAGCGCCTCGAGTACAACTCGCGGACGCATCATTCGAACATGGACGTCTACGATCGGCTGCAGCGCGACGATGTGATCCAGCAGGCGACGGTGGCGGCGGTGTTCGCGTGGAACGCGGCGATGCGCGATGAGCCGCTGCCGCGCAAGGCGCTGCCGCGGCCGGCCGCCGGATCCGAGGGGGCGCCTTCCGAGCGTCGTGTCCGCGGGGCGCTGGCCCCGGCCGCCACCGCGGGCCGGTCCAGGCACTGACCCGTGATCATCCTCTCATTCGAGCGGCTGTCGAAGCGGTACGGCCAGACCACGGCGCTGAACGACGTCTCGTTCGACGTGCCAAGCGGCGAGATCTTCGGGTTGCTCGGTCCGAACGGGGCGGGCAAGAGCACGCTGATCCGGATCCTCATGGACATCATCCGGGCCGACGCCGGCGAGGTGCGCGTGTTCGGCGAGCCGCGGCGCCGCGAGCACCTCGATCGTCTGGGCTATCTGCCGGAGGAACGCGGGCTCTACACGAAGCAGACCGTCATCGACGTGATGACGTATTTCGGTTCGCTCAAGGGCCTCGACCGCGGCGAGGCGCGGCGCCGCGCGCTGGCGTGGCTCGAGAAGGTGGAGCTGCCGCAGGTCGCGTCGTGGAAGATCGATCGGCTCAGCAAGGGGATGTCGCAGAAGGTGCAGATTGCCTCGGTCCTGCTGAGCGATCCGGAGCTGTGCGTGCTCGACGAGCCGACGACCGGCCTCGATCCGGTGAACGTGCGTCTCGTGCAGGATCTGCTGGTGGAGCGGCGAGCGCACGGGCGGACCACGATCCTGTCCACGCACCACATGAATCAGGTCGAGACCCTGTGCGATCGCGTCGCCCTCATCAACACAGGGCGGCTGATGGTCTACGGTGAGGTCGGCGCGGTGCGCCGGCGGCATTCGCTGCCCGAAGTGCTGGTCCACGCGCGCGGTGCGCTGCCTGCCGTGCCGCTGGTCGAGCAGGCGAGCGGCAACGGCAACGGCGTGTGGCGGCTGCGCCTGGCCGACGGCGTGTCGCCTGCCGACGTGCTCCGCGCGCTGGTCGAGCGGGGCGCGGTCATCGATCGGTTCGAGCCCGCCCTGGCGCCCATGGAAGACATCTTCCTGCGCGTCGTCAAAGAGGCCCAGGCATGATTCGCTGGACGAAGATCAAGGCGATTGCGACCTTCGAATTCCTGGCCGCCGTGAAGCGGCCCGGGTATCTCATTACGACGTTCGGCATGCCGGTGTTCATGTCGATTTACGGCGCCGTCGTGGCGCTGCCCGCCTATTACGCCGAAAAGAGGAAAGGCGACGAAACGGCGGTGTGGGGCGTCGTCGATCGCTCCGGCCTGCTGGCGCTGAGCGGCGATGCCCGTCCGTCCGACACCCGCCTGCCGGACGCGCTGCGCAAGACGCTCGAGGCGGCGGGCCAGCGCGGCGCCATCGCGCGCGCGATTGCCAGCGAGCGTTTCGTGTTCAGGCCGTTTCCGGACGAAGCCGCGGCGCGCCAGGCGATTGCCGCGCGCGGCGTGAAGGGGTATTTTCTCGTCCCCGAGCAGTACCTCGACAACGGAGACGTGAACACCTACTCGCCGGGAGAGATCAATCTGTCGCTCTCGGACGCGCGCCGCGCCTTCGAGCGGCTGCTGCGGGAGCGGCTCGTCGCCGGGCTGTCGGACGGTCGCGTCGCGGCGCGGATCCTCACGCCGGTCCAGACGAACCGTTCGTTCGAGGTGACGCGCTCGGGCGGCGTGCGCGAAGGCGGACAGGCCGCGTCGGCCGTACGCATCATCGTGCCGCTCGCGTTCATGGTGCTGTTCCTGATGTCGGTGCTGATGACGTCGGGTTATCTGATCCAGGGGACCGCGACCGAGAAGGAGAACAAGGTCGTCGAGGTGCTGCTCGCGTCGGCGAACCCCGACGAGATTCTCGGCGGGAAGCTGCTCGGGCTCGGCGGCGCCGGCCTGCTGCAGATTGGCGTGTGGCTCGCGATCCTCACCGTCGGCGGACTGGGCATCGTGCCGCTGATCGTCTCCTCGACCGTCGAGTTTCCCAGGATCACGCTGCTGCTGGCGATCCCGCTGTTCCTGCTCGGGTTCCTCTTCTTCGGCAGCCTGATGCTCGGGACCGGGTCGCTCGGGTCGAACATGCGCGAATCGCAGCAGCTCGCGATGATGTGGTCGCTGACGGCGGCGCTGCCGATGATCATGATGGCGCTGCTGATCCGCGAGCCGCACGGGATCGCGGCGCGGCTGATGACGTGGATCCCGATCACGGCCGCCCCGCTCGTCATGCTGCGCGCGAGCCTCGATCCCGGGTACCTGGCGTGGTGGGAGGTCGCGGGAGCGATCGTCGTGCTGGCCATCTCGAGCTGGATGGCGCTGCGCGTCGGTGCACGGCTGTTTCGGATCGGGCTGCTCAGCACGGGCTCGCGCCCCGGCCTGCGCGAGGTGTTGCGGCAGGCGAGGCTCTCAGCGTAGCGGTGTACGGCGCCGCGAACAGCCGTGCCTGGCGACTTTCGGCGACGGCGATTTCGCGGAGAGGACGGAGAGATCGGAGAGATCGGCCTTATGGTTTTTTTCCGATCAATGCCGTGCTCTCCGTGCTCTCCGTGCACGTGAGTTCTCGATTGTCGCAATTTCTCCCGGCTGCTGCGCTTCATGAGGGGCGCATCGCCAATACGCGGCCATGTCAATCATCGTGCAGAAATACGGCGGCAGCAGCGTCGCCGACGTCGATCGCATCCGCACGGTCGCCGACCGCGTGATGCGGACGAGGGCGGCGGGCCACGACGTGGCGGTCGTCGTGTCGGCGATGGGTGACACCACCGACGACCTCCTGCAGCTCGCGAAGCGCGTGTCCGCGAACCCCGATCGCCGCGAGCTCGACATGCTGCTGTCGGCGGGCGAACGGATCTCGATGGCGCTGCTGTCGATGGCCATTCGCGAGCTGGGCGGCGATGCGATCAGCTTTACCGGCAGCCAGTCCGGCATCATCACGAACGATCGTCATGTCGACGCGCGCATCATCGAAGTGCGGCCGTTCCGCGTGCAGGACGAACTGGCGCGCGGGCGCGTGGTGGTGATCGCTGGCTATCAGGGCGTCTCCTACCGCAAGGAAGTGACGACCCTCGGGCGCGGCGGGAGCGATACCACGGCGGTCGCGATGGCGGCGGCGCTCGGCGCGGAATACTGCGAGATCTGCTCGGATGTGGACGGCGTCTATACGGCCGATCCGCGGGTCGTGCCCGCAGCGACCCGTATCGGGACGCTGTCCTACGAAGAGACGCAGGAGCTCGCGGAAGCGGGCGCCAGGGTGCTGAACGCGCAGGCGGTGGAATTCGCGAAGGCGAAAGGGATTGCGATCTACGCCCGCGCCACCGCCTCGGCGCTGCCGGGCAGCGACCCCGCGTCGGATGGAACCGTCGTCCGCCGGGACGCGCCGCGCACGCCTGGCGCGGTTGCCGGCGTCGCCAGCGAGCGCGATGTCTTCGTCCTTCAGGCGCACGGCGACCACGCGCAGCTGACCGCCGTCCTCGAGTGGCTCGACGCGCGCTCCACCGCAGGCAAGCAACTGCACGTCGCGGCATTTGGCAAGGGCTCGGATGGGCTGACCGCGCTGATCTCGCGCGAGAACCTGCACGACGAGGATCGTTTCCGCCGCGACTTGGCGTCGCGGTTTGCCGGGCATGCGGCGCTGGTCGACGCCGTGGGCGCGGTCAGCGTCGTCGGCGCCGGCATCAACGCGACCTACGCCAACGTCCGGCGCGGATCCGCGATGCTCACCGAAGCAGGCATCCACCCGCACGGCGTCGCCACCTCGTCGTTCCGTATTTCGTGGCTGATTCCCGCGGATCGGCTGGACGATGCCGTCCGCCGCCTGCATCGCGGATTTCTCGAGCAGAGCGCGCCCCGCGTACCGTAAGGCTCAGGGCTCAGGACTCAGGGCGCGGCGTTTACTTGGAGCCGTTCATCGACGAGAGGAACTCGGCGTTGCTCTTCGTCTTCGCCATCTTCGAGAGCAGCAGCTCCATGCCTTCCTGCGGCGACAGCGGGTTGAGCACCTTGCGGAGCACCCACACGCGATTGAGGTCCTCTTTCGCGATGAGCAGTTCTTCCTTGCGCGTGCCGCTCTTCTGAATGTCGATGGCGGGGAACACGCGTCGGTCGGCGAGCTTGCGATCGAGGTGGATCTCGAGGTTGCCGGTGCCCTTGAACTCTTCGAAGATCACTTCGTCCATGCGCGATCCGGTGTCGATGAGCGCGGTCGCCATGATCGTGAGCGATCCGCCTTCCTCGATGTTGCGGGCGGCGCCGAAGAAGCGCTTCGGCCGCTGCAGCGCGTTGCTGTCGACGCCGCCCGACAGCACCTTGCCGGAGGCCGGCACGATCGTGTTGTAGGCGCGCGCCAAACGCGTGATCGAGTCGAGCAGGATGACCACGTCCTTCTTGTGCTCCACCAGGCGCTTGGCCTTCTCAATCACCATCTCGGCCACCTGCACGTGGCGCTGCGCCGGCTCGTCG
>JABFWM010000482.1 GCA_013362195.1 Acidobacteriota bacterium | reverse complement strand
CTGTAAGCCGGCCTCGCGCTCACCGGCGGGTCTAAAGACCCGCCCTACATCGCGACTGAAATGATCCGAGCGCTCACCGGCGGGTCTTAGACCCGGCGGTCGTGTAGGCCGGGTCTTCAGACCCGGCGCGAGTCGCGCCGAACGCGGCCCGGGATCCGCACGATCATTCCGTTCGCAATGCCCTGAGCGGATCGAGCGTCGCGGCGCGCCGGGCCGGGATCATCGCCGCCAGAAAGGCGCAGACCGTGAGCGAGGCCGCGGCGACGCCCAGCGCCACGGGATCCCAGTACGACACACCATAGAGCTGCGCCGAGATCAGGCGCCCGGCCCCGACGGCGAGCGGCACGCCGAGGACCAGTCCAGCCAGCACCCGCCTGAACGCGCCGCGCAGCACCAGCCCGACGACGCTCGTGCTGTCGGCGCCGAGCGCCATGCGAATCCCGATTTCGTTCGTGCGCTGCGCGACCGTGTAGGCGGTGACGCCGTACAGGCCCACCGCGGCGAGCACCAGCGCGACCACCCCGAACAGCCCGGCGAGGCTCGCGACCGCGCGCTCCTGGTCGAACGAGAGCTGAATCTGCTGCCGCATCGTGCGCACGCTCGTGATCGTCAGGTTCGGATCGACTTCCGCGAGCGCGCGTTTCAGGATCGGCTCGAGCGCCGCGGGCGCCGCGTCGGTGACCAGCAGCAGGCCGCCGATGAAGTGCGACGAGTTTTCGATCTTCAGCATCAGCTCGTGGGAGTAATGCACGTACTGCGCGAGCGGCACGTAGAACATCGGCCGCGCCGGGCGGTCGAGGCCCCATCCGGCGAACTTCGCGTCGCGCACGATGCCGACGATGCGGAACGTGCCGGCGAGCTCCGGCACGTCGAGCCCGAAGCGGTGTTCGAGCGGCTCCTCGTCGCTCTTGAAGAACCGCTTCACGAACGCGTCGTTGACGATCGCCACCGGCGCGCTCGTTTCGTTGTCGGCGGCGGTGAAGTACCGGCCGCGCCGCAGCGTCACCCCGAAGTGCTGCAGGTAGTTCGCGCTCACCCGGTCCCACGAAGCGCCCCCCTCCTCGCTCATCTTCGGCGCCGGGTGCCCCTCGACCATGATCAGCTCGCCCCAATTGTTGGTCAGCGGGTTGTAGAGGGCGAGGCCCGAGCCGCGCACGCCCGGCAGACGATCGAGCCGCGCCTCCAGTTCCCGATAGAGCGCGGCCAGCTTCGGCCACCCGTAGATCGCCGGCGGCCGGTTCAGCGACACGACGACGCGCCCGTCCACCTGATAGCCGAAATCCTGACGCTGCAGCTTGTCCAGGCTGCGCGCCAGCATCATGGCGCCCGCGACCAGCACGATCGACAGCGTCGCCTGCACGATCAGCAGCGCCTTGCGCGCGAACGACGACTGATCGCTCGTGCTCCGGCCGGATCCGCGCAGCGCGTCGACGGGATCGGTCCGGGTCGCAAACCACGCCGGCGCCGCGCCGAAGACGATGCCGGTGACCAGCGCGAGCCCGAAGGCAAACGCGAGCACCATCGCCGACGGCGTGACATCGATCGGGAGGAAGTGCGCGGTGCGGAATGCCAGCGACAGCAGGAGGCGCGCCGCCGCGACGGCGACGAGCAGGCCGGCCATCCCGCCGATGATCGCCAGGAGGACGCTCTCCACGAGCGCGTGCATGATGATCTGGCCGCGGCTGGCGCCGATGGCGAGGCGCACCGCCGTCTGCGCGCGCCGCGCGGCCGCGCGCGCCAGCAGCAGGTTCGCGACGTTCGCGCAGGCGATCAGGAGCACGAGGCCGCACACGCCGAGCAGGATCTGCAGGCTGCGGCCGTACTCCTCTTTCATGATCGCGACGCCCGCGCCCGCGGGGACGACGCTGATGACCTGCTTCGGCAGCATGCGAATGACGTCTGGCATCCAGTTCGGCGGGTACCCGGAGTCATACTGCATCCAGTGCTGAAGCACGCCGGTCAGGCGCGGACCGAGACCCTCGACCGACGCGGCCGGCCGCAGCCGTCCGATCGCGCGCAGCCACGCCGAGATCGGCTGTCGCAGCAGCGAGTTCTCGCCCGCAATCAGCGGTTCCTGCTGCAGCGGAATCCAGAAGTCCGGCGGATCGCTGCGCAGCGTCTCGCCGAAGAACCCTGGCGGCGAGATGCCGACCACGGTGTAGGGATGCCCCTCGACGATCAACGTCGAGTTCACGATCGACGGATCGCCTACGTAGGTGCCGCTCCACGTGTGGTGGCTGAGCACGATCACCGGCGGCGCCGCCGGCCGGTCGTCGTCGGGGATGAGCACGCGGCCG
>JABFWM010000323.1 GCA_013362195.1 Acidobacteriota bacterium | reverse complement strand
ACCGTACCCGCCGGCGATGGTGTCTTTCGACACGAAGCCATCGCGTGCAGGCAAATCGACGAGCATCACACGCATAGATCTCTCCACATTGGTGGGGGCGCACCACGACCACACAGAGGGAGCGGGACCTGACCGAGATCCCGCCGCGGTTCACACCCGCGCCGCTCGGATCCCGCGGATCCGCGAGCGGCACGGAACGGGAAACGTCGGGCGGGTGACCGGCGGAGCGCGTCCGGAGGGAGCGACGCGATCGGGAGTGAGCGGGGAGAAGGACTCGACCGTGAAGAAGGACCGCGGGACGAGCGGATCGCCGGCGATGTCGGTTCGAAGCACGGCCGGATCGCCGGCGCCCTCGCCGGGCTCCTCGTGCGCGGCGGCGCGGCGCCGCGCCGACACGCGCGGACGCGCGCTCAACGCATCGCGGGCTTTCGGCAGCCGCGCGAGCACGAAGCGTCCGCGTCCGGCATTGCGCCACAAGAGCACGCCGGCGCGAACGGACGCCGCGAGGATGTCGAGATCGCCGTCGGCGTCCACGTCTGCGAGGGCGATCGACGCGAGACGCTCGCGCACGCGCAGCACCGGCGCGCGCAGCGCGCCGGCAAACTTCACCGCCACCGATGAGCCCGCCCCATCGTCCGCGAGCCGGACGGAGACGATGCGCAGGTTGGCCGCACCCGCCCATCCGTCGGCCGCCGCGCCGCGGACGCTGGCGAACAGTGCAACCAAGCTGAGCGCGATCAGACGCCGCGACGCCATTACGCAACAGTAACGCGGCCACCCGTCGGCGTCAAAACACGCACGCGCCCAGGCGGCTGTCGATCGGTGTCTGCTGCGTTTTTCTGTGTTCTTGTGCGGGTGTTTTTCTGTGTCCTTCTGTAGCCGTCTTTCCAGTGTTGTTCTGTGTTCTTCTGTGTTTGTCTGTGGCCCTGTTTCCGTGTTGTTCTGTGGCTGTTGCTGGCGTTGTTTCTGTGTTCTTCTGTGGCCCCGTTTTCCGTGTTGTTCTGTGGCCCGCTGTGGCGCCGATCGTCCGTGGCGTGCGATAATGAGGATTCCGCCAAGAGAGCCAGACGATCGCCGGTCGTGCTCGCAAGAGCAGGGCGGGAGGAAAGTCCGAACTCCGCAGGGCAGTGCGCCGGGTAACGCCCGGTCGGGGCAACTCGAAGGACCAGTGGCACAGAAAACATACCGCCTCGAGTGCCGGGTCGGGGGCCGGAAAGGGTGACAGTCACACTTTCCGGTCCGCGACCCGACACTCGGGGTAAGGGTGAAAAGGTGCGGTAAGAGCGCACCGCGCTCGTGGCAACACGGGTGGCAGGCAAAACCCCGCACGGAGCAAGGCCAAATAGGGAGGCACGAGGCTCACGCTTCATGGGACGGCCCGTCCCACGCTTCCGGGTAGGCTGCTGGATCCCGTCAGCAATGACGGGGCTAGAGGAATGATCGTCATCTCGCCGCGGTCGCAAGGCCGCGGCGAGGCACAGAATTCGGCTTACGGCTCTCTCGGCGGTTCTCTCCTGGCGCGCTCGGCCCGCGCCGCTCGCTACCCGTCGTTCTCCTGCGTAATCGCGTACTGTTCGAGCTTCTTGTACAGATTGCTGCGCGGCGTGCCGATCACTTCGGCCGTCTTCGAGATGTTCCAGGCATTCTCCCGCAGCTTGTCGACCAGGAACGCGCGCTCGGCCGACTCCTTGAACTCGCGCAGCGTTCCGGGCCGCTCGCGCTCGTTCGCGTCGACAGGCGCGGCGGCTGACGCGGGTCTCGTGTCCATCCGCACGACCTCCCGCAGATCGTCGACGTCGATGCCGTCGCCGGGCGTCATGATCAGCAGCCGCTCGACGCTGTTGCGCAACTCGCGCACGTTGCCCTTCCAGCGCGCCTTCTGCAGGTAGTCGAGCGCCGCCGGCGTGAAGCGCTGCGGACGGCGGTTGTTCTCGCGGCTGAACAGGTCGACGAAGTGCCGGACGAGCGCCGGGATGTCCTCGCGCCGGTCGCGCAGCGGCGGCACCCTGATCGGAATCACGCTGAGCCGGAAATAGAGGTCCTCGCGGAAGGTGCCCTTCTCGATCTCGGCTTCGAGGTCCTTGTTGGTGGCCGCGATGACGCGCACGTCGACCTTGATGGTGCGCGCCGAGCCAAGCCGTTCGACTTCCCCTTCCTGCAGCACGCGCAGGACCTTCGCCTGGGTCTTCGCGCTCATGTCGCCGACTTCGTCGAGGAAGATCGTCCCGCGATCGGCCTGCTCGAACTTGCCGATCTGCTTCTCGGTCGCGCCGGTGAACGAGCCCTTCTCGTGTCCGAACAGCTCGGACTCGATCAGCTCCTCGGGAATCGCCGCGCAGTTGACCTGCACGAAGCGCTCGCGGCTGCGCAGGCTGTTGCGGTGAATCGATCGCGCGACGAGCTCCTTGCCGACGCCGCTCTCGCCGAGCAGCAGCACCGTGGCATTGGTCGGCGCCGCGCGCTTGATCGCGTCCCAGACCTGGCGCAGCGCCGGACTCTCCCCCACCATCTGATGGCGGATCTCCACCGCGCGCTTGAGCGATCGGTTTTCGTTCTGGAGCCGCGTCTGATCCAGCGCGTTGCGGATCGTGACGAGCACGCGTTCGCTCGCGAGCGGCTTTTCGATGAAGTCGAACGCGCCGAGCTTGGTCGCGTCGACGGCGGTGCTCACCGTGCCGTGCCCCGAGACGATCACGACCGGCAGCGATTCGTTCGATTGCCGGATGCGCTGCAGCGCCTCGAGGCCGTCCATGCCCGGCATCTTGATGTCGAGAAACACCAGGTCGGGCGCCTCGCGCTCGATGATCGCCAGGCCTTCCGGGCCGCTCGACGCTTCCTGCACGTCGTAGCCTTCGTATTCGAGAATCATCCGCACCGACCGGCGGATCTCCGCCTCGTCGTCGATCACCAGGATTCTGGCTTTCATCGAGACTCGTCCACCGTCGCGGTCACGAACGCGTGCTGGTTCAGCGACGGATCGTAGCCGTAGAAGGCCAGCACGTCGCCCGCACGCACCGCCGAGACGATCTTCTGGTAGTCGGCGGCCGACCGGATCGGCTGGCGGTTGATTTCGGTGATCACGAACCCGCGGCGCATCGCCGGCACGAAGGCGGCCCCCGCCGGATCGACGCGGGTCACCACCACGCCCTGGATCGACCGGGGAATTTCCATGCGCCGGGTGAATCCGGGATCGAGCTCGCGGACGGTGAGGCCGAGCGGCGGATCGCTGGGCAGCCGCTGCGGCGCCGGCGGACGCGCGGTCAGCCCCGACGGCGACGATTCGCTCGCCTGATCGCGCGACGGACGCTCCGTCAATTTGATCGACGCGGACTGATGACGCCCGTCGCGCAGCATCTCGAGGCGGACCATCGTCCCGGGCTGCCGTCCCGAGATGTCGCGAATCAGCTCCTCGTTGGTCCAGATCTCGCGCCCGTCGACCGAGAGGATGATGTCGTAGGGCCTGACGCCGGCGCGCTCGGCGGGGGAATCGCTGTCGACGTCCTGCACCAGCGCACCGCGCGCCACCGGCAGCTTGAGCGAGTGCTGCAGGTCCGGCGTGACGTCGGTCAGGAACACGCCGATGAAGCCGCGCGAGACCTTGCCGTGGGTTTTCAGCTGCGGAAGAATCGCCGCCGCCTGGTTGATCGGCACCGCGAAGCCGATGTTGCTCGCCCGCGAGCTGATCGCCGAGTTGATCCCGATCACCTCGCCGCGGGCGTTGATCAGCGGGCCGCCGCTGTTGCCGAAGTTGATCGCGGCGTCGGTCTGGATATAGTCGTCGAGGCTCGCGTCGAACAGCTTGCGGCCGATGAAGCTGACGACGCCGACGGTGACAGAGTGGACGTAGCCGAGCGGGTTGCCGATCGCGCAGACCCACTCGCCGACGCGGAGATCGTCGGAGTTGCCGAGCGGCGCTTCCGGCAGCGCCGCGCCGCCGCCCACCTTGATCAGCGCCACGTCGATCGCCGGATCGGACCCGACGACGTCGCCGCGCAGCGCGCGCCCGTCGGCGAGCGTCACCGTGATCCGATCCGCGTCTTCGATGACGTGATAGTTCGTCAGGATGTAGCCCTGCCGGTCGATGATGAAGCCGCTGCCGGATCCCTGGTGCGGCAGCTCGAACTCGTGCTGCTGCGGATCCGACGTGTCGTCGGCGCGGCGGCGCCGCCCCTCGTGTCCGCCGCGCGATGCGGCATCGATGTTGACCACCGCCGGGTTGATGCGCTCCGCGACGTCGGCGAAGTTCACCGACCCGGGCGCGTCGCCCGCGGTACGGAGGCCGCCGCGCACCGGCGCGGTGCGGGGCGCGCTCGAGATCGTCGGGGATGGCGTGAGGCCGCCCGCGATGATGATGCCGATGAGGAACGTCACGGTCGACGACAGCACCACCGTGACGAGAGTGAACCGCCTCACCCCTTCATTATAAGGTCGCGGAATTCCTGTTCGGTGAGGGTCGGCACGCCGAGTGTCCTGGCCTTCTCGAGTTTGCTGCCGGCGTCATCGCCCACGACGACGTAGCTCGTCTTCCTGCTGACCGAGCCGGACACCTTTCCGCCGCGCCGCTCGATTTCCGCCGTCGCGTCGTCCCGGCTCATCGTCGGAAGCGCGCCCGTCAGGACGAATGTCTTGCCGCTCAGCGGCCCCTCTGCGGCCGCCTCGGGCGGCGGCTGCAGGCTGGCCATGTTGACGCCGGCCGCCGCCAGTTTGGCCACGAGCGCGCGGTTGTGCTCCTCGTCGGCAAACGCTCTGACCGAGGCGGCAAGGACCGGCCCGATCTCCGCGACGCCCTGGAGGCGCTCGGGCGGCGCCTCGAGAATCGCGTCCATCGTCCGGAGGTGACGGGCCAGTGTGGAGGCCGCCTTTTCGCCGATGTGGCGAATGCCGAGCGCGTAGACGAGGCGCGAGAGATCGTTCTTGCGGCTGCGATCGATCTGCGCGAACACGTTGTGCCCGACCTTGCCCAGCTTTCGGGGCACCGCCCGCTCCGAGCGCGGCTCCCGCGGCGTGACGACCAGGTTCTCGAGCTGCGCCGCGGTCAGCGCATAGAGATCCCCGAAGTCGCGCACCAGCCCGAGCTCGATCAGCTGATCGACCAGCGATTCGCCGAGGCCCTCGATGTTCATCGCGCTGCGCGACGCGAAGTGCTCGAGCCCGCGGCGCAGCCGCGCCGGGCACGAGGTGTTCTCGCAGCGCCAGACGACTTCGTCCTCGTCGCGGGCCAGGGCACTGCCGCAGGCCGCGCACGCGACGGGCATCACCCACTTGTGCGAGTGCTCCGGACGCAGGCCGAGCACCGGCGCGACGACGCGCGGGATCACGTCGCCAGCTTTCTCGATGATCACCGTGTCCCCTTCGCGGATGTCCTTGCGTTCGATGTCCTCGGCGTTGTGCAGCGTGGCCATCGAGATCGTCGAGCCGGCGACGACCACGGGTTCGAGCACCGCGTAGGGCGTGTTGGCGCCGGTGCGTCCGACGTTCACGCGGATGGCGATCAACCGGGTGTGCGCCTGCTGCGCGGGAAACTTGAACGCGGTCGCCCAGCGCGGGAACTTTGCGGTCGTTCCCAGGCGCGCGCGGAGCGCAAGGTCGTCGACTTTGATCACGACGCCGTCGGTGTCGAACTCGAGATCGCGCCGCGCGTCGGCCCAGGTGCGGCAGCATTCGATCACGTCGTCGATGCCGGCGCAGGTGCGGTAGTGCGGCTCGACGGGCAGTCCCCAGGACGCGAGCAGCGCGAGCGTCTCGGCGTGCGTGGTGATCATCGGACTGACGCCGGAGGCGACGGCGCCGATCTTCCGGCTGAAGCCGGAAGCTACGGAACCGAACAACGGCCCCTCGCCTCCACCTTCCGCGCTACTGCTTCCGTCGGGTCCGCGTTCCTCACTCCCGCTTCCGTCGGGTCCGCCTTCTCCGCTACGATCGCCGTCACGTCCGCCTTCCCCACTACGACCGCCGTAGCTTCCGCCTTCAGGCGGAAGCACCGGTCGATCAGGCGGAAGCACGAGCTGGTACACGAACGCGGACAGCCGCCGCTTCGCGACCATCGACGGATCGAGGTTCCTCATCGTCCCCGCCGCGGCGTTGCGGGGATTGGCGAACAGCGGCTCGCCGCTGGCTTCGCGGTCGCGGTTCATGCGCGCGAACGAGCCGCGGGGCCGGAACACTTCGCCGCGGACTTCGCAGGTGCCCGCGGCGACGCCTCTCAAGGACAACGGAATGGCGCGGATGGCGCGGACGTTCGCGGTGACGTTCTCGCCGTGCAGGCCGTCGCCGCGCGTGGCGCCGCGCAGCAACCGGCCGTTCTCGTAGGTGAGCGCGATGCTGAGACCGTCGATCTTCAGCTCGGCGACGTAGGGCACGGGCGCGCCGCCCAGACCCGCGCCCTTGCGGACGCGTTCGTCGAACGCGCGCAGGTCGTCTTCGTCGTAGGCGTTGTCGAGGCTGAGCATCGGCGCGAGGTGCGCGACGGTCTCGAATCCCTCGACGGGACGGCCGGCGACGCGCTGCGTGGGCGAATCGGGCGTGACGAGATCGGGATACTCGGCTTCGAGCCGCTCGAGCTCGTGGAGCAGGCGATCGAACGCTTCGTCAGAGATCTCGGGCGCGTTGCGGAGGTAGTAGCACTCTTCGTGATGGCGGATCGACACGCGCTCAGGGCTCAGGGCTCAGGGCTTAGGGCTTAAGCTTCAGCCTCAGGGGTTAAGGCTCAGGGTCACGGCCACGAGGCTCACACCATGAGCCAAGCGGCCCTGAGCCACCGTGAGCCCTGAGCCCTGAGCCTTAAGCCCTGCGCGTGTCACCGGTCGCGCGCAAGGACGTAGTCTGCGAGCGCGACGAGCGCGTCGCGCTCGCGCGTCGGCGGGAACACGTCGAGGGCGGCCTTGGCGCGCGTCGCGTATTCCATGGCGCGCGTGTAGGCGAGCTGCGGCGTGCGGTGTTCGCGGAGGAGCCGGATGATCTCGCGCCACTGCTCGCTCGAGACCGAGCGCTCCTGCACGACGGCGCGGATGAGCGCGTCGGCGTCGGCGCCGCCGCGCTGCAGCAGCAGAATCACCGGCAGCGTCACCTTGCCCTCGCGCAGATCGCCGCCGACCGGTTTCCCGAGCGCGGTTTCGTCGGCGGTGTAATCGAGGAGATCGTCGACGAGCTGAAACGCGACGCCGAGATTGAATCCGAACTCCCGCAGCCCCTGTTCCTGCTCCGGCGTGACCCCGCCCAGCATCCCGCCGATCTGCGCGCATCCGCCGAACAGGAACGCCGTCTTGCGGCGGATGATCTCGAAGTGCTCTTCCTCGGTGATGTCGACGTCGCCGGTCTTGGTGAGCTGATACAGCTCCCCCTCGATCATGCGCAGCGTGACGTCGCACAGGAGCCGGATGATCTCGAGCGAATCCTGCGTGAGCGCCATCGCCATCGACTTGATGTAGAGGTAATCGCCGAGCAGCACGGTGATGTCATTGCCCCACCGCGAGTGCACCGCGAGGCGGCCGCGCCGCAGATCCGCGCCGTCGATGATGTCGTCGTGCACCAGCGTCGCCGTGTGGATGAACTCGACGACCGAGGCGTAGAGGACGGCGCGGCTGCCGGTGTAGCCGCTCAGGCGCGCTGCCATGAGCAACACCGCGGGACGCACCCGCTTGCCGCCGCTGTTCTGGATGTAGCGGCCCATCTCGGGAATGAGCGCGACGCGCGACTGGATGTGCCGCACGAACTCCTGCTCGACGAGATGGAGATCCTCGCGAATCGGTTCGAAGATCTGACCCAGATCCGCGGTCACGGGGGAGGGCTGCGTGATATCGCTCAAGGGGATGCTGTCAGGTTGTCGGCCCACAATAGCGGATGCCGCGGCGGAGTGTCAACGCGCTAAGCCGTTCTGCGCGCGGAAGTTGGGCCGAACAGCGCGTCGAAGTTGGCGGCGATGGCGTGTGCGAGCGGCGCGGCCGCCTCGCCGCGCAGCTCGGCGAGCGCCGCGAGCACGTGCGCGACGTGCGCCGGTTCGTTGCGCGTGCCGCGATGCGGCACCGGCGCCAGGTACGGGCTGTCGGTCTCGACCAGCAGCCGGTGCCGCGGCACGACCTTCGCCGCGTCGCGAATGTCGCCCGCCTTCGGAAACGTCAGGATGCCGGCGAACGAGACGTGGAAATCGATCTCGAGCGCCCGCTCCGCCATCGCGCGATCCCCGGTGAAGCAGTGGAACACGCCGCGCACGCCGGCGCCCGCCTCACGCAGCACCGCGAAGGTGTCGTCGGTGGCTTCGCGCGTGTGAATGACGACCGGAAGATGCAGCGTGCGCGCGAGATCGATCTGCGCGACGAACACCTCCCGCTGGACGGGACGCGGCGCGAAGTCGTAATGGTAGTCGAGCCCGATCTCGCCAATCGCGCACGCGTCGAACGCCGCGGCGTGCGCACGCGTGGCGCGCGCGGCGTCACCGGCGCGGCCCTCGTACGCGCCGGCGTGGTGCGGATGCACGCCGGTCGCGAACCGCACCGCCGGCCACCCGTCGCGGACCTTCTCCGCACGCGCGGCTTCCTCCTCGTCGCCGGCGGCGAGGATGCAGAGCGCGGTGGTCAGCCCGGCGCCCTGCGCCCGCGCGATGGTCGCGGCCAGGTCTCCCGCGAACGCGTCGTCCGCGAGGTGGCAGTGAGAATCAATCATTCGGACCGGGGGCTTCGTGGCTCGCTCGCGGTGCTCGCTCGCATCACCGGATGCGCGAGCCGGGAGGCACGTCGCCGTCGAAGCTGACGAGCGTCGGCTTCCCCCCGTCGGGGCTCGCGGCGAGGATCATGCCGTTCGATTCGATCCCCATCAGCTTCGCCGGTTTCAGGTTGAAGACGATCACCACGGTCTTGCCGACGAGCGACTCCGGCT
>JABFWM010000271.1 GCA_013362195.1 Acidobacteriota bacterium | reverse complement strand
CATCAGCGGGTAGTACTCGTAGCGCAGCCCGAGATCGACGGTGAGCTTGTTGGTCATCTGCCAGCGGTCGCGCGCGTAGAGGCCGTGCTGCCACTCGCGCGTGGTCATCAGCTCGTACTGCACGCTCGTGCCGCCGTGCGCGACGAGGCCGAGGAGGAACGACGCGTAGCCGTTGTAGCCGTTCGCGGTCTGCGCTCCGCCGTTGAGAGCGGTGGCGTTGGAGGCGGTTTCGAACAGTCCACGCGGCCCGTTGCCCAGTTCCGGCTGCCAGTGGTTCATCCACAGCCGGTTCAACGAGTAGCCGAAGCGGAGCTCGTGCGCGCCTTCGACCTTCGTGACGTTCGTGCTGAGCGCGTAGGTCCGCTCGTCGCGCTGCACCGGATCCCAGCCGTCGATGTTGCCAATCCAGTCGAACCCGCCACTCCAGAGCCCGCCCGGAGAGATCGTCGGCATCCCGGCGTAGCGTGCGTCCGCGCTGAAGTTGCGGCCGCCGTTCGTGCCGGGAATGTGCAGCGTGTCGAGGCCGAAGTTGCCGAACGTGGCGTCGCCGGCGACGGTCTCGTGGGTCATCCGCGCGATCGCGTAGGTCGCGTCCATGACCGTGGTCGGATTGAACGTCCACGTCGTGCCGAACGTGTACATGTTGACGGTCGTATCGCCGTTGCCGCGATCGTCGTAGCCCAGGTAGGGCTGCAGCGCCTTCACGTTCGCGCCCATCCGCGAGTACTTGCCCCAGACCTGGGTGGCGGACGAGGGGTTCCAGTTCAATTTCAGGTCGTAGTTGTTGCGATCGAACTTGCGCGGCAGGCTCTTCGCGAAGTTGCGCGCGATGGCGGCGCCGCCGACGTTGCCGCCGGCGGTGCTGCCGGCCTGGTTCGGCAGCGGATACAACTGCTGGATCTGCCGCGCGATCGCGTCGATGCGCGACTGCGGAATGATGTTGCCGGGGAACGGCTGACGGCCGGTCCCGTCGGGGTTGCCGGTGAACGGGTCGTAGATGATCTGCAGCGTCCCGTCTTCGTTGAAGGCACGGCTGAAGTCGCCGCTGCGCAGCGCCGCCGGCGGCACGTTGTAGAAGAACTGCTGCGGCGTCGTCTGGTACTGACCTTCCCAGGCGCCGAAGAAGAACAGGCGATTGCGCTCGATCGGGCCGCCGAGCGTCGCGCCGTCGATGTGCGCGCTCGCCGGGCCCTTTTCGGTGGCGAAGTACGGCTTCGCGTTCAGCTTCTCGTTGTTGTAGAACGCGAATCCCGAGCCCTTGAACTCGTTCGTGCCGGACTTGGTGATCACCGTGATGGCCGCACCGCCGGCCATCCCCTGCTCGGCGTCGAAGTTGCTCGTGCTGATGTTGACCGAGTCGATGGTCTCGGCAGGGGACACGATCATCGTGTGGTGCGGCAGCCAGATATTGAGGTTCGTCGCCCCGTCGGTCTTGGTGCCGTTGTTGTTGCGGTCCATGCCGTTGACGTTGGTCGTCAGCGCGCGGCCCGGCGTGTCGACTTCACTGTTCTGCGTCGCTGCGGGCGTGGCGCCCGGGACGAGATTGATCAGCGACTGATAATTGCGGTTCTGCGGCAGCGGCAACTGCTCGATCGCCACCGACTTGATTTCCGTGTGCGTGTCGGCCTTGTCGGTCTGCAGCAGCTGCAGTTCGGAGGCGACGGTCACGGTGTCGCTCAGCGTCCCGAGCTCCAGCGTCGCGTCGACGCGGCTGACTTCGTTCGCCGAGACCGGCACGCCGGTCTTGACGAATTCCTTGAACCCCTGCAGCGACACCCGCACGTCGTAGCGGCCGGCGAGCACGTTCGTGAAGGAGTACGCGCCGGTGTCGCTCGAGACCGCCGTGCGCGTCAGGCCGGTATCGGGGTTGGTGATCGTGACCGTCACGCGCGGGACCGCGGCCCCGGACGTGTCGTTCACCTGACCGACGACGCTCCCGTAGAGCACCTGTGCGCCGGTTGACATGGGACTGAAGAGCACGACGAGTGCGGCGAGCGCCGCACAGCGGACGAAGGGACCCGACCTGTAACTGACCACGATTTACACCTCCCGAAGACGGACCAATCGGGGTACCGGGGGCGGCATAACCTGGGCCGGGACGATAGTGTGATCAGGTGACGAAGTCAACCGCATCGAGGGCTTTCACGCCGGATCTACAGACCCGGCCTGCGTGGTGATCGGGACATCACCCGACGGTAGGCCGGGTCATCGGACCCGGCGCGCCTGATGACGGGGACACGCCGGGTCTAAAGACCCGGCCTACGTGATGATAGGCACATCACGCGACGGTAGGCCGGGTCATCGGACC
>JABFWM010000035.1 GCA_013362195.1 Acidobacteriota bacterium | reverse complement strand
CCAGGCCCTGCCGCTCAACGGCCGCAACACCGGCCAGCTGACCCTGCTCCTGCCCGGCACCACCACCTACAACCCGCGCGGCTTCACCAACATCGGGGCCATCAACTCGAACCGGCCCTTCGTCAACGGCAACCGCGAGCAGACCAACAACTACACGATCGACGGCGTCGACATGAACGAGTCGATCGACAACCTCGTGGCCTACCAGCCGAGCCCCGACGCGCTCGCGGAGATCAGCGTCGAGACCAACAACTACGCCGCCGACACCGGGAACGTCGCGGGCGCGGTGATCAGCAACGTCATCCGATCCGGCTCGAACCGGTTCCGCGGCAACGCGTTCGAGTTCTACCGCAACAGCCGGATGGACGCGAACCAGTGGGCGAACAACCGTTCGAACGCGCCGAAGCCGCAGCGGCGCCAGGATATTTACGGCGGCACGCTCGGCGGCCCGATCGCCAGGGACAGGCTGTTCTTCTTCGGCGATTACCAGGGCACGCGCTTCGACGCGCCGGGCTCGGAGACGATCTCGGTCGCGCCGGCGACGTGGCGGGCCGGCGATCTCTCGAGCGTCACGTCGGTGATTCGCGATCCCGCCACCGGCGAGGCGTTCGCGGGCAACCAGATTCCGCTCGCCCGCATCAGCCCGGTGGCGCTGGCGATTCTGTCCAACACCTCGCTCTATCCGCTGCCCAACCGCAGTGTGAGCGGGGTCACCGGCAACTACGTCGGCGAGACGCTGACGACGATCCGCGCCCATCAGGGCGACGGGCGCGTCGACTGGAACGCCTCCGCCAAGGACAAAGTCTTCGGGCGCTTCTCGTTCGCGCAGTACGAATCGCGCAACGACAAGCGCGCCATTCCGCTGCTGCTCGGCAGCCGCACCGACGCGCCGTTCCGCAACGCCGCCCTGAACTGGAACCGCATCTTCAGCCCGTCGATCGTCAACGAGCTGATCGCCGGCTACAACCAGATCACGATCGTCACGCAGGCGCTCGACTGGTCGGCGCTCGGCAACGCGAACGCGGCGTTCGGGATTTCCGGCGGGCAGCCGATCCCCGGACTGAGCTCGATTCAGTGGGGCGGCGGGCTGTCGAGCGTCGGCACCGGCGCGAGCAACACCGACACGCTCGACAAGACCTATCAGGTGAACGAGAAGCTCACGTGGATGAAAGGCCGCCACACGCTGAAGTCCGGCGGCCAGCTGCTCCACTACGTGCAGCGGCGCTTCTACGCGGGCAACAACGGCCTGCTCGGGCTGTTCACGTACGGCGGCGCGTTCACCGGGTTCCCGTTCGCCGACTTCCTGCTCGATCAGGTCGGCACCAAGGGGCGCGGCAGCGCGTCGGCGCCCTGGACGCACATCCACAACCGCATGGCCCTGTTCGTCCAGGACGACTTCAAGCTGACCACGGCGCTCACCCTGAACCTCGGCCTGCGATGGGCCTACACGCAGCCGGTCGTCGAGAAGGACAACCGCCAGGGTAATTTCGATCTCGGCACCGGCCAGGAGATCGTCGCGCAGAACGGCAGCCGCCAGAGCCGCGCGCTCTATCGCGCCTATAAGAAAGGGTTCGAGCCGCGCCTCGGCTTCGCGCTGCGGCCCGACGATCGCTGGGTGGTGCGCGGCGGCTACGGCATCTCGCAGTACATGGAAGGCACGGGCGCGAACCTGCGGCTGCCGCTCAATCCGCCGTTCTTCTTCGAGTCGTTCGTGCAGTACGACCCGACGACCGGCGGCGGCCGTCTCGCCAGCGGCTTCTCGGACGTTCAGCCGCTGGACCGGCCCTCGGGCCAGGTGCGCGCGTGGGATCCCAACCTGCGTCCGCAGTTCACGCAGCAGTGGAACACGTTCGTCGAGTATCTGCTGCGTCCGTCCGTGTCGGTGAATGTCGGCTACGTCGGCCACAACGCCACGCACCTCGTCACGCCGGTCGAAGGGAACCAGCCGCTGCCCGGCGCCGGCGATCCCTCGACGTGGGCGCCGCTCCAGAGCCGGCGTCCGCTGTTCGCGACCGCGCCCCTGCTCACGAACATCTCCACGACCGCCTCGCGCGGGCGGAGCAACTATCACGCGCTCCAGGCGAGCATGCGCCAGCGCGCGAGCCATGGCCTCGAGTATCTCGCCTCCTACACGTTCGGCCGGGCGATGGCGAATCAGCTTGGTTACTACGGGTCGGGCGGACAGACCGCCGCCGAAGGCACGTATTGGATGAACGCCTACGATCCGGAGGCGAACTACGGGCCCGCGTTCTTCGACGCGCGGCACAACTTCGTCTTCTCCGCGAACTACGATCTGCCGTTCGGACGCGGCCGCACCTGGGGGACCGATTCGCCGGCGGCGGTCGATGCGATCCTCGGCGGCTGGCGATTGAGCGGGATCTTCCAGGCGCGGTCGGGATTCCCGATTACGGCGCTCGACGGCCGCGGCTCCTCACTGCAGGCAGTGCGGGGCGGCGAGCGGCCGAACTGCGTTGGCGATCCCACGCCCGCCGATCAGACCATCGATCACTGGCTCGACATCAGCGCCTTCGCGCGCGCGGCGCCGGGCACCTGGGGGAACTGCGGCGTCGGCATCGCGCGCGCGCCCGGCTACCGCAACGTCGATGCGACGCTCGCGAAGCGGTTCGACACCGGCGCCGATCGCTACGCCGAATTCCGCGTCGAGGCGTTCAACCTCACGAACACGCCGAGTTTCGGTCCGCCCGCGCGCGACATCAACGCGCCGAACACCTTCGGGAGAATCACGTCGACGATCAGCACGGCGCGGACGGTGGAGCTCGTCTTCAAGTTCTTCTTCTGAGCGCCGTGGATCGCACGCGAGACCTGACGCGGCGTCAGCTCCTGCAGCTGGGAACCGGCGCCGCCACCGCCGGCTTCGCCCGGCGGCTCGACGCCGCCCCTGCGAGCGCGCCCGCGCCGCTGCGCACCCGCGGCCTGTTTCTGCACGTCTGGGACCTCCACGACGAAGGCGTCGATCGCGTGCTCGGATGGGCGCGCGATTCCGGCCTCAATCACCTGCTGATTGCCGGCTCGTACCACTCGGGATGGTTCGTGCATCCGGGCAAGCCGAACCGGCGCCTCTACATGACGCAGGGCGGCGTGCTCTACTTCCCGCCCGACCCGGCGATCTTTCGCAGCACCCCGATCGTCCCCGCCGTCGCCGACTTCGTCGCCGGCACCAACTGGCTGCGCCGCGCGGGTGAGCAGCTTCACCGCTACGGCCTGCAGATGTCGTCCTGGACGATTGGCGCGCACAGCACGCGGCTCGGTCAACGGTATCCCGAGTACACGCAGCACACCGCCTATGGCGACAGCGTGCCGCACGCGCTCTCGATCGGCCACGATGCGGTGCGCGCCTATCTCAAGGCGCTCTGCCGCGATCTGGCGACGAACTATCCGCTGTACGGCGTCCAGCTCGAATCGTTCGGGTGGATGAGCATCAACCACGGACATCACCACGAACGCGACCTCACCGGATTGCGCCCGATGGAGCAGTCGCTGCTGTCGACGTGCTTCAATCCGCAGACGATGGCGAAGGCCCGGGCGCGCGGGGTCGACGCCGAGAAGGCGCGCGCCGCCGTCCGGCAGGTGATGGACGCGGTCTTCCGCGACGCGCCGGATCGGCCGCCGGACCATCCCGCCTCGATCGCCGAGCTCGAAGACCGTGCGCCGGATCTGAAGGCCTACAACCGCTGCCTGCGCGATCTCGCCGACGAGCTGATCGTCGAGATCAAGCGCGACGCGCTGAAGGGCACCGCGTGCAAGCTGCTGCTGCAGAGCGGCTTTCAGCCGCAGTTCGCCGGCACCGCGGACGGATTCGCCTGCAGCGCGTACGGGCAGCTCCCCGATCAGGTGCTCGAGACGGTGCAGCGCGCCACCGCGGCCGCGCCCGCCGGATGGAGCGGAGACTTTCCGTGCTTCATTCGCCTCGGCATGGGCGTGCCGCGCAGCGCCGAACAGCTTCGCGCCATCGTCGCCGCCGTGAAGGCGGGCGGCTCGACGGGGCCGGTGTTCTACAACTACTCCGAGTCGCCGCCACAGATGCTGTCGTGGGTCAAAGGGGCGCTGCAGGGTTTGTGAAGCGTCCATCGAGGAGGCACGCGTGAATCAGTCAGGGCACGTCTCGAGGCGATCGTGGGCGACACTGCTGGCGACGATTGCGATGGGCTGGTCGCTGCTCGCACAAGCGCCGGAATTCGATCTGCTGATCAGGAACGGCCACGTCATCGATCCGAAAAACGGCGTCGACGCCGTGATGGACGTCGGGATCGCCGGCCGGAAGATCGCCGCGGTGGCGTCGAACCTCGCGCCGTCGCGGGCGCGCGACGTGGTCGACGCCAACGGCTTGTACGTCACGCCCGGCCTCATCGACATTCACGCGCACGTCTTCTGGGGATCGGAGGCGGACGCCGCGTACAGCAACGGCTACAGCGCCGTCCAGCCCGACGATCACTCGTTCCGCAGCGGGCAGACGACGCTGGTGGACGCCGGCGGATCGGGATGGCGGAACTTTCCGCAGTTCAAGGAGCAGGTCATCGATCGATCGAAGACCCGCGTGCTCGCCTTCCTCAACATCGTCGGATCGGGCATGAAAGGCGGTCCGGTCGAGCAGAACCTGTCGGACATGGACGCGAAGCTGACGGCGATGCGCATCCGGCAGTACAAGGACGTGATCGTCGGCGTCAAGGTCGCGCACTACAGCGGGCCCGACTGGGATCCGGTGACGCGCGCCGTCGCGGCCGGCACCGAGACCGGCGTGCCCGTCATGGTCGACTTCGGCGGCCACACGCCGCCGCTCGCGCTCGACGAGCTCTTACTGAAGCACCTCCGCCCCGGCGACATTCTCACGCATGCGTACGCGCACGTGAGCGGCCGAACGCCAATCGTGGACGAGGAGGCCGGCAAGCTTCGCCCCTACGTGCTCGAGGCCCGGAAGCGGGGCATCATCTTCGACGTCGGGCACGGCGGCGGCAGCTTTCTGTTCCGGCAGGCGGTCCCCGCCACCAAACAGGGCTTCTATCCCGACGTGATCAGCACCGACCTGCACATCGGCAGCATGAACGGCGGGATGAAGGACATCCTGAACACGATGTCGAAATTCCTGAACCTCGGCATGCCGCTCGCCGACGTCATCAAGGCGAACACGTCGAGGGCGGCGGAAGTGATCAAGCACCCGGAGCTTGGACAGATCGCGGTCGGCGCCGAAGCGGACATCGCCGTGCTGAACCTGCGCCACGGCGCCTTCGGGTTCATCGACGTCTCGGGTGCAAGGATGCCCGGCGATCAGAAGCTGGAATGCGAACTCACGGTCAAGGGCGGGCAAGTCGTGTGGGATCTGAACGGCATCTCGCGTCCGTTGTGGACCGACGTGAAAGGGTCTGGCAGCGGTCGCTGATCCCTCAGGACGCGCACCCAGGCCCGGGAGGAGTGATATGCGTCGTCGGCTCTCCTTGTCGTGGGGGTTCGTGGTCCTCCTGCTCTCCACGCCTGCGCTGGCCCAGCTCGCGAACCAGACCGCGCTGGTCGGGACGGTCACGGACAGCGCCGGCCTCGTCGTGCCCGGCGCGCAGGTGGTCGCGGTCAATCTCGGCACGCAAAGCAGATACGAGGCGACCACGAGCGCGGATGGCACCTACACGATCCCGTTCGTCGCGATCGGGCGCTACGACATCACGATCGCGCTCTCCGGGTTCCAGACGTTCACGGCGACGGGCGTGGAGGTCGCGACCGACCAGGTGGTCCGCACCAACGCGGTGATGCGCGTCGGCGGCGTGGCCGAATCCGTGAAGGTCGAGGCCGCGGCGCAGGTGCTCGACACCGATCGCGCGACGATCGCCGAGCGGATCGGCGAGCGCCAGGTCGAGAACCTGCCCATCGTCGGGCGCAATGTCTGGAGCCTGGCCAGCACGACGCCGGGCGTGCTCGCGGGGCTGAACAGCGACATCGGCCTCAGTTTCAGAGGGGCCGGCCAGCGCGAGATTCAGAACAGCCTGTCGCTCGACGGCATCAACGCGTCCGCGAACCTGCTCGCCGCGACGAGCATGCGTCCGATTGCCGACGCCGTCGAGGAAATCCAGGTCCAGACCGGCAGCACGTCCGCGGAGTACGGCTCCTATCTCGGCGTCCACATCAACGTCGTCACGAAGAGCGGCACCAACGATCTCCGTGGATCGATCTTCGAGTTCTTCCAGGACGATGCGCTGGATGCGCGGGGCCATTTCGAGAACCGGGCGAACCCGAAGAACCCGCGCCGGCGCAACCAGTTCGGCGGCCACACGGGCGGGCCGGTGGTCATTCCGGGCCTCTACGACGGACGCAACCGGACCTTCTTCATGGGCGCGTACGAAGGGGTCCGCGGCGAGGCGATCACCAGCCCGTTCGCGTCGGTGCCGACGCCGCTGATGCGGCAGGGAGACTTCTCCGAGATCAGGACGGCGATCCGCAATCCCTTCACCGGCCAGCCGTTTCCCGGCAACGTCATCCCGCAGGCGCTGCTGTCGCCGGTGTCCCTGAGGCTGCTGAACTACTATCCGCAGCCGAACCAGGCCGCGACCGCGACCATCGCGGCCAGCAACTTCCAGGGACCGAGCGCGAATACCGACAACGTCGATCAGGTGCTGACCCGCGTCGATCAGAACCTGGGGAACAGGGTGCGGTTGAACGTGCGCTACAACTGGCACGACAGCTTCAACAGCAACGTGTTCAACGCGGCGATCCCGGCCACGGCGGTCACCCAGCCGCGCGTCAACAAGAACTGGCTGTTCGCCTATACGCACACCTTGTCGCCGCGGCTGCACAACGACTTCCGCATCGGCTACCACCGCATCGACTTCGACACGCTGAACCCGTTCGCGGTGTCGGGGCCGGCGACGGCGGGCGCCGATCTCGGGATCGCCGGCTTCGACGGCGACGTGCGGTTCAACAATCCCGGCCTGCCCAGCGTGAACGTCAGCAACTTCGCCAGCCTCGCGGCGGGCGGGACGAACTGGTCGCAGTTCGACACGACGTTCCAGACGTCGGACGTCCTCGCCTACACACGCGGCGCGCACAACGTCCGCGCCGGGTTCGATCTGCGGCGGATGGCGACGGGCCGCCGCGCGGCCAACGATCCGCGCGGCCTGTTCTCGTTCACCGGCGACATCACCGGCTACGCGATGGCCGACTTCATGCTCGGCCTGCCGCGCACGGTGATCCCGCCGACCGATCAGATCCTCGGGCACGTCGGCGGCTGGCGGAACGGCTTCTTCGTCAACGACGCCTGGCAGGCGACGCGCAATCTCACGCTCAGCCTCGGGCTGCGCTACGAATTGAACAGTCCGGTGCGGACCTACGAGGGCCGGGCGTCGATGCTGGCGGAGGACTTCGAGACGATCATCCCGTCGAGTTTTCCGGCAAAGGGCTTCGCGTTCACCAGGGCGAACAACAAGGACATCGCGCCGCGGCTCGGCGCGACCTATCGGCTCGGCGAGAAGACGGTGCTGCGCACGGGGTTCGGGATCTACTACAACCCCAACCAGATGAACTCGTTCACGTTCCTGACCAACAACCCGCCGCTCGCGGCGGTGACGACCTACACGTCCGATCCCGCGAACCCGACGCTCTCGTTCGAACACCCGACCGGCGTGGTCGGACCGGCCGGACGTCCCGACATGATCTCGCCGACGAGGAAGCTGCCGAGCGCACGCAAGGATCAATGGAGCGTCGACGTGCAGCGAACGCTCGGGACGGGCACCGCGCTCGACGTGCAGTATGTCGGCTCCAACACCAGCCATCTCGATCGCAGCTTCTTCAACAACACGCCGCAGCCGGGTCCGGGCGCCGTCGACCCGCGCCGTCCCAGCCAGAAGTTCCGCAGCCGGCGCATCATCCAGAACGATCTCATCTCCGACTACGATGCGATCAGCGTCATTCTGCGCAGGCGCATGAGCCGCGGGCTGCAGGCCGATGCGAGCTACACGTGGTCGCGGACGCGCGACATGGCCACGCACTCGAACGGCGGCGGCGCCACGATGGACAACTACGACATCGATCGCGACTACGGCCCCGCGAACTGGGACATCCCGCACCGGTTCGTGGCGAGCTACATCTACGACCTCCCGTTCGTGAAGCATTCGCCGCGGCCGCTGCTGAAGTACATCGTCGCGGGGTGGCAGGTCAGCGGCGTGACCACGATCCAGAGCGGCGCTCCGGTGAACGTGACGCTGAGCACCGACCGCGCGAACATCGGCATCACCGGCCTGCAGCGTCCGGATCTCGTCGGCCCGGTCCCGTCGCTCGACTGCCAGCCGAATACGACGTCGCGCGAGCAGATCAACTGCTACGACGCGTCGGCGTTCGCCCTGCCCGCGCCGTTCACGTTCGGCAACGCGCCGCGCAACGTGCTGCGCGGTCCTGGCTTCGTCAGCACGGACCTGGCGATGATGAAGAGCATCCCGCTCGGCGGCACCGTGGAGTTCCAGGTGCGCGCCGAAATCTTCAACGCCTTCAACAAGGTCAACTTCAACAATCCGAACGCGACGTTCGGATCGCAGTCGTTCGGCCGGATCAGTTCGGCGCAGAACATGCGGCAGATGCAGCTGGGTGGAAAGCTGATCTTTTGAAGAAGGAGACAGGAGACAGGAGGCATTGTAGGGCGGGTCTTCAGACCCGCCGGGGAACGCCAGGTCTGAAGACCCGGCTCCAGCGCCGGACAAAAACGATGCGACGTCCCGGGCGCCGCTACCCTAATCTTCTGTCTCCTGTCTTCTGTCAGCTTTTGAAGAAGGAGACAGGAGACAGGAGGCATTGTAGGGCGGGTCTTTAGACCCGCCGGGGAACGCCAGGTCTGAAGACCCGGCTCCAGCGCCGGACAAAACGATGCGGCGCCCCGGCCGCCGCCACCCTAATATTCTGTCACCGGAA
>JABFWM010000586.1 GCA_013362195.1 Acidobacteriota bacterium | reverse complement strand
AAAGTCTTCGAGTTCCTGTTCGAAGCGCAGCCGCGGCGCGCGATGTCCCGGCCGCTCGTTGAGCACTTTCTTGATGCGCGCGGCGAGCGGCACGTGCCGCAGCAGATGCTCGGCGAACATCATCTTGCGTTCCTGCGTGCCGAATTCGGCGAATACCCGCGCCTGCGGCGTCAGGAAGATGTCGCCCTCGCGGACATCGGCGAAACCGAGGTGCTGCAGCACTTCCGCGATCGGGAAAAGCTCATCGACCTCCAGATGCAGCGTGCGCGCGATTTCCGGCATGTCCGCGCGGCCGTGATACGGCTCGGCGGCGAGCGTCTCGATGAGACCCGCCATCAGGTTGGTCGACACCGACGGCAGCCAGCTGCCGAGTTCGAGCCCCTTCTTCTTCGCTTCGTCCATCTGGCGCGCGGTCATCTTCGCGTAGATGTCGTCGACGAGGCGCCGGAAAGCCGGATCCAGCCGGTTGCGCGGATGCTTGAACGGCACCTTGATTTCGGCCATCACGCGGCCCGGATTCGACGACAGCACGAGAATGCGGTCGCACATGAACACCGCTTCCTCGATGTTGTGCGTGACGATCAGCACCGACTTGATCGGCAGGCGCCCCTGCGTCCAGAGATCGAGCAGATCGGTACGCAGGTTTTCCGCGGTCAGCACGTCGAGCGCGGAGAAGGGTTCGTCCATGAGCAGCAGCCTCGGGTCGACGACCAGCGCGCGCGCGAAGCCCACGCGCTGGCGCATGCCGCCCGAGAGCTCGCGCGGATAGGCGTTCTCGAAGCCATCGAGACCGATCAGGTCGATCGCTGCAAGCGCGCGTTCGCGACGTTCGCGCGCGCCGACGCCCTGCGCTTCCAGACCGGCTTCCACGTTCTGCAGCACGGTCAGCCAGGGAAACAGGGCGAAGGTCTGGAACACCATCGCGACGCCCTTCGCGGGCCCGACGAGCGGCTCGTTGAGATAGGTGACGTCACCGGCCGTCGGCTCGATCAGCCCGGCGATGATGCGCAGCAGCGTCGACTTGCCCGAGCCCGAGCGCCCGAGCAAACCGACGATCTCCCCTTCGCGCAGCGCGAGGTTCGCGTCGTCGAGCACGAGCAGCTCGCCCTGCGTCTTGTTGAAGCCGCGGCTCACGTTCTGCACGCGCAGGATTTCGCCGCCGAGACGCGGCGGCGTGCCCTGCGGGCGCTGAAAGCCTTGTGCCGCAGACGTCGGCGTATTTTTCAGGTTCTGCATCGGAACTCGTCCTCAATCCAGCCGGAGCTTTGCTTCGGCATAGGCGTATAGCGGGCGCCACAACAGTCGGTTGAACAGCGTGACGAACAGCGACATCACGGCGATGCCGAGAATGATTTTCGGATAGTCGCCGGCGGCGGTCGTCTGGGCGATGTAGGCGCCGAGGCCATGCGCGACGACCTCCGTCTTGCCCCACGACACCGCCTCCGCGACGATGCTCGCGTTCCACGCGCCGCCCGATGCGGTGATCGCGCCGGTGATGTAGTAAGGGAAAATGCCCGGCAGCATGCAATTCTTCCACCACTGCCAGCCGCGGATCTGAAAGTTGGTCGCCGCTTCGCGATAATCGTTCGGATAGGCGGACGCCCCCGCGATCACGTTGAAGAGGATATACCACTGGGTGCCGAGCACGATGAGCGGCGACAGCCAGATATCCGGGTTCAGGTTCCAGCGCACGATCACGACGACGAACACCGGGAACAGCAGGTTCGCCGGGAAGGCGGCCAGGAACTGCGCGAGCGGCTGCATCTTTTCGGCGAGCGCCGGGCGCAGGCCGATCAGCACGCCGACGGGCACCCAGATCACCGAGGCGATGGCGATCAGCACGACCACGCGCAGCAGCGTGAAAAAGCCGAGCAGGAAGACGTGCCCGACCTCGCCCCAGGTTACGCCCGTCGAGACGAACGAGACGACCTTCCACACGACGAAGACCGTGACCAGCAGCACGACCGTGCCCCAGGCGATATCGCCGACACGCGTGGACGGCACCTTCGCGCGCAGCGGCAGCCCGACGTTCTCCAGCGCGCCCTGCAGCGACGGCAGTTTGATCGGCACGCGCGCGGCCTTCGCGAGGATCCAGCCCGCCGGCACCAGCAGGCGGTGAATCAGGTGCGTGCGGCGGATCAGGTCGAGCAGCCAGGAGGACGGCTCGTTCCCCGAGCTCGTGAACTCCATGCGGAACTTGTCGGCCCACGCGACCAGCGGCCTGAACATCAGCTGGTCGTAGGCGAGGATGACGACGGTCATCGCGAGGATCACCCAGCCGATCGCGGAGAGATTGCGCTCGCCGATGGCCGTGGCCAG
>JABFWM010000070.1 GCA_013362195.1 Acidobacteriota bacterium | reverse complement strand
GTCGCCGATGGGCTGGTTGAGCGACACGTCGCTCGATCCGATCCGGCGCAGCGCGTCGACGTCCGCTTCGGAGATGTCGAGGCCCTCGGCGATTTCGCGGCGCGTCGGGGCGCGCTCGAGGTGATCGGTGAGCTCCGCGACCTCGCGGCCGAATCGCGCGGCGACGCCGGATATTTTCTGCGGAAGCGAAAAGGCGCGGACCTGGCCGGAGAGCGCGTGCATGATCGCCTGCCGCACCCACCAGACCGCATACGTGATGAATTTCACGTTGCGGTCGGGATCGAAGCGGCGCGCCGCTTCCATCAAGCCGAGATTGCCTTCGTGAATCAGATCGAGGAACGGCACGCCGAGGCCGCGAAAGCGCTTCGCGTAGCTCACCACGAACCGGAGGTTGCCTTCGACGAGTCGCCGCACCGCCTCCGCATCCCCTTCGCGGATCCGGCGTCCAAGCTCGCGCTCTTCGTCCGCCGTCAACCGGGGCAGCTTCGCGAGCGCACGCAGGTACGCTTGCAGCGCGTCATCGTCCACGACGCGATCTTACGCCACGCACCGCGCGTGCGACACGCGTGCCTCGCGGCCGGCTGATGGCATTCCCTGAGCCGTGAGTCGTGAGCCCTGAGCCCTGAGCCCTGAGCCCTGAACGTCAGTGTTCTTTCTGCGCGGCGCGCTGAGCCGGCGGCGCGGCGTCGGGCGCCTGCTCGACGGTGACGCTCGGCGGTGTCGCCCGCACCAGATCGGTCGGCGACGACTTGACGAGCGCGGTGCTCAGGCGCTGCTCCCAGTCGCCAAGGCCGCGCGCCAGCTCGTGCTTCACGTATTCCATGAACTGGTTCACCTCGGCCTGCATCTGTTCCATCTTGCGGCGCATGTTCAGGATGATCTCCACGCCCGCGAGATTGACGCCGAGGTCGCGCGTCAACGACAGGATGGTTTCGAGCTGTTCGAGGTCCTCTTCTGAATACAGGCGGGTGTTGCCTTCGGTGCGCGACGGCTTCAGGAGCCCTTCCCGTTCGTACAGGCGCAGGGTCTGCGGGTGGATGTTGTACTTCTGCGCCACCGCGCTGATCATGTAGTACGCCTTGCCGCCACGCTTCGCCATCGGTGTCAGTGGTCAGATGTCGGTTGCCGGCTGTCTGCTTGTCCGATCGAACCGCTTCGCGGCGAAGCGGGCTCTCCGTAGAGTTTTCCGAGCTGCCGGATCAGCGCTCGACCTTCCTCGTTCACCACTCGAGGAAGCACCACGCGGACCTCGACAATCAGATCGCCGCGTCCGGCAAGGCTCGGCACGCCGCGGCCGGCCAGGCGCAGCCGCTGCCCGGCCTGCGTGCCGGGAGGCACCTTCAACCGCATCGGCCCTTCGAGCGACGGAACGTCTACGCGCGCGCCGAGCACCGCTTCGTGCACCCCCACGGGTACGACCACGTGGAGATCGTCGCCTTCGCGGCGGAACACCGCGTGGGGCTGCACGTGGACGGTGACGTAGAGGTCCCCGGTGCGTCCGCCGTGACGTCCCGCGTGTCCGCCGTCAGGCGCCCGCAGGCGCGCGCCGTCCTCGACGCCCGGCGGCACTTTCACGGGAACGGCTTCGCTGCGCACGTGACGGCCGTGTCCACCGCAGATCGCGCAGCGCGCCGTGCGCTGCCGGCCGGTGCCATGGCACGCGTTGCAGCTTTTCGTAAACACCATGTGGCCGCGTGCCCATCGCACCTTCCCGGTGCCGTGGCACGGACCGCATCGTCCTTCCGGCGTGCGGACGTGCCCCGCGCCCGCGCACGCCCCGCAGATGCTCTGACGCGTGACCACGACCTGCCGCTCGACACCGCGCATCGCGTCCTCGAACGACAGGGTCACCGTCGCGTGCAGATCCGCGCCCGGCTCGGGGCGCCCCGTCTCCGGAGAGAGCATCGGATGGAGCACCTCGGCAAACAGTTCCGTGAACGTCGCGGCCTGCGCGCCGTGCGCCGCCGACGAGAAATCGAAGCCTGAAAACTCGAACGAGGACGCCGCGGCCTGGCCGTGGCGCGGTTCCGCCGCATCGTACGCGCGCCGCCGCTCGGGATCGACCAGCGTCTCGTACGCCTCGGAGATGCGCCGGTACAACGCCTCGGCGGCGCGATCCCCCGGATTGATGTCCGGGTGATAACGCCGCGCGAGGCGCCGGTACGCCCGCTTGATCTCCGCTGGCGATGCGCCGGGAGCGAGCCCGAGCAGCGCGTACAGATCCATGGGTGCCTACCGCTTGGCTGAGGGCTTACTTCTTCTCCTCCTCGACTACTTCGGCGTCGATCACATCGCCCTGCGCCTTGCCGTTCGCGCCGGTCGGCCC
>JABFWM010000565.1 GCA_013362195.1 Acidobacteriota bacterium | reverse complement strand
CGTCCTGCAGCCGGTTGCCGGAGGTCTCACCTTTCGTCCAGAGCGCGTTGCGCGTGCGGCTGAAGAAGGTGACGAACCCGGTGGCGCGCGTCCGATCGAGCGCGTCCTGGTTCATGAAGCCGACCATCAGCACTTCGTTCGAGACGCGATCCTGGACGACCGCGGGAATCAGTCCTCCGAGTTTTGAAAAGTCCATAACGTCGGTCATCACTCGTCAGTGTGTCGGGCACCAGCCGCCAGTGCGGGGCATTGGTGCTCTCCAAAGTCCGTGTTCATCCGTGGTGGATCTTCATGGGGCCGTTCTGTTGCGTTCCGTGGCAATAAAAAAGCCCCGCGCGGCGCTGGCCGGCGGGGCTGTCGAAATCGCTGCTGGAGCAGTAATCAGTGGCGCAGATCGACCGGCCCGCCGGAACGGGAATGGTGGTGCCGGTGGTGGCGATATGCGACGAGCATGAGTGGATTGAGCGTAGCCGCTTCATCGCGGCGAAGTCAAGCCTGCCGGGGTCGATGCCTTGCCACCGGGCGACCGTCGATCCGCCGCGCCCGTCGCGAGCCCGGCTTCGTCCACCTGAATCGAGTTCGCGTCCCCCTGTGTGCCCCCCACGTTCACGGTATGCCCCATCGTGCGCAGCTTCTGGACGACCTCCTCGGTCACGCCGTCACGCTCGATCGTGACCGTATCGGGCAGCCACTGGTGATGCATGCGCGGCGCGTCCACGGCGTCGCGGACGTCGAGATCGAACTCCGTGACGCCGAGCACCACGGACAGGACCGTGTTGATGATCGTGCGGCCGCCCGGCGATCCGGTGATGAGCACGACGCGTCCGTTGCGCGTGACGATGGTCGGCGTCATCGAGCTGAGCATGCGCTTGCCGGGATCGATCAGGTTGGCGGCCGTGCCGATGTTGCCGGCGCCGTCGGTGACGCCCGGGTTCTTGTTGAAGTCCCCCATCTCGTTGTTCAGCAGGAACCCCGCGCCCTTGACGACGGCGCGCGAGCCGTAGCTTCCTTCGAGCGTGTAGGTGCTGGCGACCGCCATCCCGTTGCGATCGATCACCGAAAAGTGCGTCGTCTCGTCCGATTCCTGCGACGAGGGGGCGACGATGTCCTTGCCGAGATCCACGCTGCGGCTGGCCTTCAGGGGATCGATCGTGCCCGAGAGCGTGCGCGCGTGCTCCTTCGAGATCAGGCGCGCGACCGGCACCTCGACGAAATCGGGATCGCCGAGGAAGCGCGCCCGATCGAGGTAGGCGCGGCGCATCGCCTCGATCTGCAGGTGCAGCGAGTCGGCCGAGTTGCGTCCCTTCGCCTTGAGATCGAACGGCTCGAGGACGTTCAGCATCTCGATCAGCGCCGTGCCGCCGGAGCTGGGCGGCGGCATCGAGATGATCTCGTAGCCGCGATACTGGCCGCGGACCGGCGCACGCTCCTTCGCTTCGTACTTGGCGAGGTCCTCCTTCGTGATCAGGCCGCCGTTGGCGGCCATGTCCTCGGCAATGCGATCGGCAATCCAGCCCTTGTAAAAGGCGTCGGGTCCGCCGGTCGCGATGAGGCGCAGCGTCTTCGCGAGGTCCTTCAGCACGAGCCGGTCCCCGGCGGCCCACGTGCCGCCGCCCGGTTTGCCGTAGGCCTCGACCGAGGCGTGGAAGCGTCCCATCGCGCCACTCAGCTGATGGTTGAGGCTGCGTGCGAGCGCATCGGAGAGCACGAAGCCTTCGTCCGCCAGCTGCACGGCCGGCGTGACGATCTCGCGCCAGGAGAGCTTGCCGAAGCGCTTGTGGGCCAGCCCGAGGCCGCGCACCGTTCCGGGCACGCCGGGCGCAAGATAGCCGGCGTTGGTCAGCGAGATGTCGATCTCGCCGTCGCGCAGATACATCGTCCGCGTCGACTTGAGCGGCGCTTTCTCGCGGAAATCGAAGGTGGTGGCGTCGCCGTTGGGGGTGCGGACGATCATGAACCCGCCGCCGCCGATGTTGCCGGCGCTCGGATGCGTGACCGCCAGGGCAAAGGCCGTGGCGATGGCCGCGTCGACCGCGTTGCCGCCACGGCCGAGGATCTTCGCGCCGACATCGCACGCCGGCGCCGAGCTGCACACGACCAGCCCGTCCCGCGACGTCACCGGCACGTCGCCGATCGCGGCGGCGAGCGGCACCGTCAGCGCCACGACGGCGACAGCAGCGGCGATACGTCGGATCATTCGCGGCACTCCCGATCGATCAGCTTACACCACCGGTGGACGCGAAGAACACGGGCGCGGATTCGTACAAATACGTACATCGGGCACGAGACTTGCTCGCGGAAGCGCAGTTTCTGAGACCGCAGCTTCTAAGAGCATGCAGCTTTCAAGGATGATGTGAATGGAAATCTGGCCGGGTGAACCATACCCTCTCGGCGCGACATGCGACGGCTCGGGCACGAACTTTTCCCTCTTCTCCGAGGTCGCCGAACGCGTGGAACTGTGCCTCTTCGACGACAACGGAAAGGAGACGCACGTCGACCTGCCGGAAGTGACGGCGCTCTGCTGGCACGGCTACCTGCCCGGCGTCGGACCGGGACAGCGATACGGCTATCGCGTGCACGGGCCGTGGGACCCGGATCAGGGGCAGCGCTGCAATCCCTCGAAGCTGCTGCTCGATCCCTACGCCAAGGCCGTCGACGGCGCGTGGAACTGGAACGAGGCGATCTTCCCGTACCGCTTCGACAACCCCGAGAACTCGAAAAACGACGACGACAGCGGGCCGTTCGTGCCCAAGTCCGTGGTGATCGACCAGTCGTTCGACTGGGGGCGGGACCGGCCGCCGAAGACGCCGTGGCACAAAACGATCGTCTACGAAGCCCACGTCAAGGGCTTCACCAAGCGGCATCCGAAGATCCCGGAGAACATCCGCGGCACCTACGCGGGCCTCGCGCATCGGACGTCGATCGACTACCTGCGGAAGCTCGGCATCACCGCCATCGAGCTGCTGCCGGTCCACCAGTTCGTGCAGGACTCGACGCTGCTCGATCGCGGCCTGCGGAATTACTGGGGCTACAACTCGATCGGATACCTGGCGCCGCACAACGAGTACGCGTCCGGCGGAACGGCAGGGCACCAGGTGCAGGAGTTCAAGCACCTCGTCAAGGCGCTGCACGAAGCGGGGATCGAGGTCATTCTCGACGTGGTCTACAACCACACCGCTGAAGGCAATCACATGGGCCCGATGCTCTCGTTCAGGGGCATCGACAACACCGCGTACTACCGGACGGTGGCGGACAACCGCCGGTACTACATGGACTACACAGGCACGGGGAACACGCTCAACATGATGCATCCCCACGTGCTGCAGCTCATCATGGACAGCCTGCGGTACTGGGTGATTGAGATGCACGTCGACGGGTTCCGCTTCGACCTCGCGTCGACGCTCGCGCGCGAGCTGCACGACGTCGATCGGCTGTCGTCGTTCTTCGATCTGATTCAGCAGGACCCGGTGGTCAGTCAGGTGAAGTTGATTGCCGAGCCGTGGGACGTCGGCGAAGGCGGCTATCAGGTCGGCAACTTCCCGCCGCTCTGGTCCGAATGGAACGGCAAGTACCGCGATACGGTGCGCGACTTCTGGCGCGGCACCGACCAGACCCTCGCCGAGTTCAGCGCCCGTCTGACCGGCAGCTCGGATCTGTATCAGGGCACGGCGCGGCGTCCCCACGCGAGCATCAACTTCATCACCGCGCACGACGGGTTCACTCTCCACGATCTCGTCACTTACAACGAGAAGCACAACGAGGCGAACGGCGAAGAGAACCGCGACGGCGAGAGCCACAATCGCTCATGGAACTGCGGCGAGGAAGGAGAGACCGGCAACCCGGAGGTGAATGCGTTCAGGGCGCGGCAGCTGCGCAACTTCCTGACGACGCTGTTCGTCTCGCAAGGGGTCCCGATGCTCGGCGGCGGCGACGAGATCGGCCGCACCCAGCGGGGCAACAACAACGCGTACTGCCAGGACGATGAAATCTCCTGGTACGACTGGGAGCACGCGGACAAGGCCCTTCTCGGCTTTACCCGCGACCTCATCCGCCTCCGGGCGGAGCATCCGGTGTTCTGCCGCCGCCGCTGGTTCCAGGGCCGGCCGATTCGCGGCAGCGAGGTCGCCGACATCGGCTGGTTCACGCCCGCCGGCAACGAGATGTCGGACGAAGACTGGCAGGCCGGGTTCGCCAAGTCGCTCGGCGTCTTCCTCAACGGCCAGGCGATTGCGACCCGCGACGAACGCGGACGCCGCGTCGTCGACGACAGCTTCTACATGATGTTCAACGCCCACCATGAGGCGATCGACTTCGTGATGCCGGAACCCAAATGGGGCGAGCGCTGGACGGTCGTGCTCGACACGAATCAGACCTGCGACCACGTCACGATCGACGACAGCGGCCACGTGCTGGAGGCGGGCGAAAAGCTCAACGTGCAGGCGTGGTCGACCGTGGTGCTGCGCCACACCTCCGACTCGTCGGCATGAGCGGCGGACCCGTCGAACCGCACTACGTCGATGCCCTCGGGCAGCGGCACGATGTGCCGCCGAAGACGCTGGAGGCGATCCGCGCCGCGATGTCCGGCGGCCGCGGGCGCCGCCGCGCCGAGCGCCCGCGCGATCCCGACGAGGCGCTGCTGGTCGTTCTGCAGCGCGACACGCGTCGCGTGGGCCGCGCGGAGGTTCGTCTCGAAGACGGCTCGTCGCGCACGATTGACGATGAGCTGCCAGCGGACCTGCCGCTCGGGTACCACCTGCTGCGCCGGCGAGGCGCGCGCCACGACACGCGGCTGATCGTCGCGCCGCCGACGTGCTATCTGCCGGACGACTATCGAGGATGGGGCTGGGCGATCCAGCTCTATGCGGCGCGATCGCGGCGCAGCTGGGGAATCGGCGACCTTGCCGATCTGAAGCGGCTGGCCGCGTGGGCCCGCCGCGACGGCGCGAGCATCGCGCTGGTCAACCCGCTGGCGTCCGCGGCGCCGATCCTTCCACAGCAGCCAAGCCCGTATTTTCCAGCCAGCCGCCGGTTCCGCAACCCGCTGTATCTGCGTCCGGAAGCGATGGACGGCGCGTCGGAGACTGGTGGCATCGCCGATCTTGCCGCGCGCGCCCACGCCCTGAATGGCGAACGCACGATCGATCGCGATCGCATCTTCGAGCTGAAACTGACCGCGTTCGAGAAGATCTGGTCGCGCGCCGGCCGCCGCCGCGATCCCGCCTTCGACGCCTACCTGAAAGAGCAGGGCATCGGCCTGACGGAATACGCGACCTTCTGCGCGCTGGCCGAACGGTTCGACAGCGGATGGCAGGCGTGGCCGGTCCCCTATCGTCGTCCGGATGCGCCGGGTGTGCGGCGCCTCGCGCAGGATCGCGCGTTCACCACGCGCGTCCGGTTCCACGCGTGGCTGCAGTATCAGCTCGATCGTCAACTCGCACGCGCCGGACGGGTGCTGCCGGTGATGCAGGACCTGCCGATTGGCTTCGACGCGGACGGCGCGGACGCGTGGGCGTTTCAGGACGTCCTCGCCGAGGGGATCAGCGTCGGCGCGCCCCCGGATGAATTCAACACGAAGGGGCAGAACTGGGGGTTGCCGCCGTTCATTCCCGATCGGCTGCGCGAGGCGGGCTACGAGCCGTTCCTCCAGACGATCCGCGCGTGTCTTCGCCACGCGGGCGGCTTACGAATCGACCATGTCATGGGACTTTTCCGTCTGTTCTGGATTCCGAAAGACATGGAGCCGAAGGACGGCGCGTATGTCTCGGGCCACGCGGACGAACTGCTCGCCATCGTCGCGCTCGAGAGCCACCGCGCGAAGGCGGTGATCGTTGGTGAAGATCTGGGGACGGTGGAAGAATCGACGCGGAAGGACCTGATGAGGCGTCGCGTGCTCTCGTACCGGCTGGTGTGGTTCGAGCAGGACCCTCCGGACAAATTTCCCGAGCAGGCGCTCGCGGCCATCACGACGCACGATCTGCCGACCGTTGCCGGGCTCTGGTCGGGGTCCGATCTCGAGGCGCAGAAACGGCTGCACCTCTCGCCGAACGAAGAAGGAACGAAGGCGATCAAGGGACGCGTCACGGCGCTGACCGGCGCGTCGGATCGCACGGCGCTCGCGACCGTCATCGCGCGCCTCCACGAAGCGCTCGCGCGCGCGCCGTCGCGCCTCGTCACCGCGACGCTGGACGACGCGCTCGCCGTCGAGGAGCGGCCGAACATGCCTGCGACCAGCACCGAGTGGCCGAACTGGTCGCTGGCGCTTCCGCGGCCGATCGAAGACATCATGCGCGCGCCGCTTGCCGCGCGCATCGCCAGGGCCCTGGCGAAGGGGAGATCTCGGGTGCGGAGACGGTTGTGATGAGCCGTTGACCGTGACAAGTAAACGGCCCCGCTATAAGCTGACCCGATGCGGACGCTGCTTGCGGCGGTCATCATCGCCGTGGCGATCCTCGCGGCCGTTGCGACGCGCGCACAGGAGGCGCCCGCGCGTCCCCCGATTACGGTGTCCGCCGCCGTCAGCCTGACCGACGCGCTCGCGGCCGTCGCGAAAATCTACACTCCCTCCTTCGGCGGCCCGGTGCGCTTCAACTTCGCCGCGTCGAACGTCCTGGCCCGGCAGATCGTGAACGGGGCGCCGGTGGATCTCTTCATCAGCGCCGACGACCGGCAGATGGACGTGGTGGCGCGCGCCGGACTGCTGCGGGAAGGAAGCCGGATCGATCTGCTCACGAACCAGCTCGCGATCGTCGTGCCCGGCGACCGTCCGGAGACGCTCACCGGCATTCGCGCGCTCGCGGACCCGAAGTTTCGCCGCATCGCAATCGGCGATCCGGCGGCGGTCCCCGCGGGTGTGTACGCGAAGCAGTACCTCGACGGCGAGGGGATCTGGGCGGCGCTCGAACCGCGCCTGGTCCCGTCGGTCAGCGTGCGCGCCGCGCTCGGCGCGGTGGAATCCGGCGCCGTCGATGCCGCGATCGTCTATCGGACGGACGCGCGCCTGTCGACGCGCGCGTCCATCGCCTGGGTGGTGCCGCGCGAACGGGGACCACACATCGTGTATCCGGGCGCGGTCGTCCGCACCTCCGCGCATCCTGAAGACGCGCAGCGGTTCCTCGATTTCCTCCGCGCCGCCTCCGCCGCACCCGTCTTCGAGCGGTTCGGGTTCACAATAGCCCGCTGATGGATCTGTGGCACATCACCTGGTTCACCGTCGCGTGCGCGACGGGTGCGACGCTGCTCGTGCTGCCGGCGGGCGTCGCCATCGCGTGGCTGCTGGCGCGGCGCCGGTTTGCCGGCCAGGCGCTCGTCGAGACGCTCGTCTCGCTGCCGCTGGTGATGCCGCCGGTGGCAACGGGACTCGTCCTGCTGATGCTGCTCAGCCGCCGCGGCGCGATCGGCCGTGTGCTCGACGCGGCCGGCATCGACATCGTGTTCACCTGGAAAGCGGTGGTGATCGCGATGGCGGTCATGGGGCTGCCGCTGCTCGTCAGGACCGCGCGCGCAGGGTTCGAGCAGGTGAACCGGCGGTACGAGCAGGTCGCCGCCACGCTCGGCGCGCCGCCGGCGCGCGTCTTCTTCACGATCAGCCTGCCGCTCGCGTGGCCGTCGATTGTCGCGGGCGCGGTGCTCGCGTTCGCGCGCGCGCTGGGCGAGTTCGGCGCGACGATCGTCGTGGCCGGCAGCATCCCCGGCGCGACGCGCACGCTGGCGGTCGCGATCTATTCGTACACCGAGATCGGGCAGGATCGTCAGGCCGCGACTCTCGTCGTCATCTCCGCCGCGATTGCCTTCCTGGCGCTGTGGTATTCGAATCGCCTCGCCGCGAGACGGGCCGCGTGATTCAGGTCGACATTCAGCTCACGCAGGGCACGTTCCGGCTCGAGGTCAGCACGACCGTGAACGGCCGCGCGACCGCGCTGTTCGGATCCTCCGGTGCGGGCAAGACCACGACGCTGGATGCGATTGCCGGATTGCGGGAGCCGAACCGCGGCCGGATCGCGCTCGGCGATCGCGTCGTGTTCTCGTCCGCCGATCGCATCAACGTGCCGGCACACCACCGCCGCGTCGGCTACGTGCCGCAGGACGTGGCGCTCTTCCCGCACATGGACGTGCGCGCCAACCTGATCTACGGCCGCCATCCCGGCACATCGCCGCCGCTCGAACGCGTGGTGTCGATGCTGGAGATCGAAGCGCTGGTGGATCGGCGCGTCGGCGCGCTGTCCGGTGGCGAACGGCAGCGCGTCGCGCTCGGCCGCGCGCTCATGTCGGGCCCGTCGCTGCTGCTGCTCGACGAGCCATTGGCCGCCGTCGACGTGCCGCTTCGCCGGCGCATCCTGCCGTACCTGGAACGCGTACGCGACGAGCTGCACCTGCCGATCGTCTACGTCTCGCACGACCGCGACGAGGTCCGCCGCCTCGCCGATCACGTCGTCATTCTCGAGGGCGGCCGGGTGATCGCGTCGGGGCCGCCGTCGATCCTCGATGTGGAGATCGCTGACTAGGGAACCGCCGCTCGCAACGGCAGCTGCCTGCCACGGCTCACGGCGCTTGGCAAAGATCTCAAGGGTCATGAAGGCCACGAAGGACACTGAACATTTATTGTTCTGGCGATGGTCTGCCTTCGTGGACTTCGTAATCAGCCGTCCGCCGCGACACGGGGCTGCCGCTAAAATCCGCCCGCCCCGCCGAACCTCGGATTGACGATGTTGTTGAAAATCGAGCCGAACGAATAGCTCACGCCAAATCCGAGGAAGTAGGAGTAGTTCGTCGCGAGCTGCCGCTGGCGGAGCAGGATTTCCTCGGTCGTCGCCGTGCCGCGCCGCAGGTAGATCTGATCGCGTGGCCGGACGACGTCGCCGGAGATGTTGAAGGAGAAGCCCTTGAACAGGCGCACGTTGAGGTTGCCTTCGGCGCCGACCGAATACTTCGACGGGTCGCTCAGGAACTG